>JALOQY010000257.1 GCA_025459285.1 Planctomycetota bacterium
GTTCGCCGCCGGCAGCAGCGAAACGAGCGCCGGGATCGCGTCCGGGAGCATCGGCCAGTGGTCCCGGCACTCCCCCGGCGCGACGCCGCTCGACGCGAGCCCGGCCCAGACGGTCGGGAAGTCCACCGTCCCCAGCGGATTGCCCCGCGCCTCGAAGGCGAAGGAGCAGGGGGCCCGGGCGAGGAGGGAGGCCTGGGTCCGGAGCTCCTCGAGGGTCAGCCGGTAGGGATCGAGCCGCTCCGCGGCGCGGAGCGCGACGCGCTCGTCCGGGGAGCGGAGTTCCCCGAGCAGTCCCGCTTCCTCGCCGGGCGCCGGCGGGGGCCGGACATACTTCCCCACGTCCTTCCGGTACCGCCAGCCGTTCCACTCCGGGCCCGGCATTTCGAGGATCGCCGCCTCCTCCGGAGGGCCGGGCGGCGCGTCTTCGAGGATCGTCCGGATCGCCCAGAGGGCGGCGCGGTCCGGATCGTCGATCCGGCGATACAGGTCCCAGAGCGCGAGGGGATCCCCGCTCCGCCCCAGCGCGATCAGCATCAGCCGGCGGGCCTCCCCGTCGGATTCCCGGCGGACGGCCCGGATCAGCTCCGCGAAGGCCCCGGGGTCCGGGGTCCCGGCGAGCCGCCGGGCCGCCTCCCGCCGAACGGCCGGATCGGGGCTCTCGAGGTCCGCCCCGTCGCCCCCGGCGCCGAACGCCGTGCACGCCAGCAGGAGCAGCCCGGTGAGCATCCGCGATCCCCGCGTCATCCGTGAGTCCTCCCGCCTGCGCCGTTCCCGATCCCCGGCCGGAACGCTCCAGCCATCCATACTAACGTCCGGACCGCCGGGAACGCCGAGGCCGATCCCGGTCCGGACCGGTTGGAAGGAGCAGGGCCTGTGGCGTGGCGGGCGGTCCCGGATCCAGGGACACCCGGCGGGAGCGGCCCGGGTCCCCTCACGCGAAAGCGCCGGTGCACTGCGCCGCCGCATGCACCCGGACCGGCCGGTTCCCGTCGTCTTCGCTTTCTTCGCCGTGGCCGCGGGCGACGGAGAGGAACGTGGCGGCGCCCGGGTTCGTACGGTTCGCATCTCCCGGCGGTGGTACCCTTGCGGCATGATCCGGATCACCGCCGCCACGCTCCTGCTGCTCGGGGTCGCCGGCGCCGCGATCGGTCGGGAGGACGAGCCCCGGGGCCGCCCGGAGTCCGTCCTCCTCGACCTCGTCCTCGAGACGCGGGAGGTCGCACAGCGCGGGCACGCCCGCAGCCTGAGGTGACGGGCGCGCCCGCGCTGTGGGAAGCGCTCCGCGCGGAAGGCTTCGACCTGTAGGAGACCGCGACGGATGCGCACGGGCAACCCGTTGCCGAGGGGCTTCCGCGCGCGGGAGGGCTTACGGCGACGGGCGGCCAGCGCTTTCCGATCGGTCACCGCCCGTCCTCGCTCATCCCGTCGTCGAAGTCCTCGGCGATGCGCAGGCTCTCGCGCCAGGTGCCGGGGCGGCGCCGAGGCGCGGGCGGCGCAACGCGCACGAGCCGCGCGACCCCATACCCGTACCGGGCGATCACCACCTCCTCGCCCGCCTCGACCAGGGTCAGCAGGCGGAGAGACGGGTCTTCGCCTCCCGGACATTCACGGTCACCATGCGCTCAGTCTGAACCAGACCATAGGCCAGGTCAACTCCCCGATCGGGCTCATCTCCCCCGCCGGCGATCCGATCGCGGCCGGGATCGGCTGGCGGCGGGCCTCGTCGTCACCGACCTTCGTCATCGATTCGACGTGCGCGCAGCTCGAACTTGTGGAGGGGGAGCGGGTCGTCCGGGCCGAGGACGGGGGACCCGAGATCGACCTCGACCGGCTCCAGCGCCACGTGTTTCGCCACCAGCGTCCACGGTGGCGTTCCGTAGAGGTGGATGACCCGGCGGCGGCCGATGAAGCCATCCTCGGGAAGCCAGTCGTAGTCGGCTCGTCCGTCCGCGGATCGCGCCACGACGACGACGTTGGACCAGTGGAAACCCGGCGGCCGCGGATCGGGTCCGACGAGCTCGACGAGGACGGACGGGACGTGGCGGAGCGAAAGCCGCGTATCCGCGCCAGGGGCAACCCTCTCCGCAACAGCCTCCCAGGAGTGTTCCTCGGCCCGTAGGCTCCCGAGCATCCGGCCGCGCGCCGTGCCGGCCGAGACGCGGTAGTCGCCCGGCCCCGGCGGCTCGAGCGAAAACCGGCCGTCCGCGTTCGTGAGGCCCTGCACGCAGCGCCGGCCCGGAGCATCCGCACTCACGAGCACGCGGGCCGCGGGACTCCCGTCCGGCCACCACACGGCCCCGGTGAGCATCACGGCCCGCCGCAAGACGACCGTGCCGAGATCCACGATCCGTGGTCCGTTGCCGACCGCGGCGGTCGCCGTGCCGTCCAGCTCGACGTTTCGCGCCACGAACCCATCCGCGTCGAACGTCAGAGTGGTGGAAGCCCCGGAGGACGGCACGACCGCGAGGACGTTTCCGTCGTCGCCGCCGAAGCCATGATCGGCCGGCGATGAGCGCCACGTCGCGTTCGCGATCGAGCGCCCCTCATCGTCGGTGAGCAGTGCATGGACGTCGGTCGCCTCGACGAGCTGGACGCGGACGGTCGGGGCGTCGAGCGCGCACCGCTCCGATCGATACCCGCTCATCTCGACCCGAACCTCGCGATCCACCCATGGCTTTTCGAAATCACCTTCATCGACGTCGCCTTCCGGCAGCGGCGGGAGGAGGCACGTCCCCCGTCCGTCGGTCGTCTTCGCGAGCGCGATCAGCGGTCGTGGTCCCCACGGTGTCCCCGCGCGGCTTGCGGAGACCTCGTGCAGGTCGCCTGGACAGGCGCAGCCCGTCACCGTGGCACCTTCGATGGGACGTCCCCCGGAATCGACGACGACCACGGTGACCGGCGGCGCGGGACGCAGCGTGACGGAGCACTTCCCCGTTTCCCGCATGGCAAATCCGAGCAGCGCGATCCCGGCATGGTCGGACGTCCAGGCGTAGAGCACCGTCTCCTCGCCGCGCCCATCGATCTCGACGGCGCCGGTGCGGTCCGTCGTGGCCCCGGCGACCTCGGATGAGCGCGGGAACTGCCCGGTGCACGGTGCCTTGAGGAGCACGACGCGCGCACCGGGCGCACCACTCCCGTCCGCCAGCACGACGCGGACCGACAGCGCGCGGCCGCCGGCGGCAGGGCGCGCGGCACCCCCAGCCGGAGGCGGCGCCGGTCGGCACTCGGCCGGCGCTTCCATGAGCGCCGTCGGCCGATCCGCTCGTTCGCTGGCTTCCGGTGGCGGTGGAGGCAGTGGAGACTCAGAGCGGCGGCTGGTCACGCCGCAGATCGCCGCCGCCAGAGCGAAGCCGAAGCAGCCCACGAGGAGGAGGGCGCGCATGTGCGGAGCCTCTCCGTGTGCCATCATCGCGCCGTCACGAATCGGGGGTCACCTGCGGCGCCCCGGGTTTCTGGTAGAGCAGACGCGACCGGGTTCGGACTTTCGTTCGGCCGCATGCGTCCGGCAGCCTGCTTCGGCCGCCGCACCATCCTCGGGGCCGCGAAGTCGAGGCCGCCTTCACCAAATCCGTCGGGCAATCGAGCCGCCGCCCCGCGGGGGAAAACCACCTCGAGGGCCCACGGCTCATCGCCCGGAGCGGGCTCGTCCTCCTCTCCGGCTGAACCTGGGCCAGCGCGAACCGGATCCTCGACTTGTTCGGGCATCTGGAGTGGGACGAGAGTTTCGACTACAAGGCCGAGCGGACCCGCCCGTGAAGCTCTTCACCGACACCTGCGTCTGGTCGCTGGCGTTTCGCCGAGATCGACCGCCGGAGGTCCCCGAGGTCGCGATGCTCGCTCACGCCCTCGAAGCGGGCGAACTGATCGTGACCACCGGCCTCGTCCTTCAGGAGCTCCTGCAGGGCTTCCGAGGGCCGAAGGCTGCGCGCGAGATCCGGAAGCGCTTCTCCGCACTCCCCATGCTCGTTCCCGACCTCGAAGACCACGTCGAGGCGGCAGAGCTCCGGAATCTCTGCCGCCGCCGTGGCGCGCAAATCGGCACGATCGACGCTCTGATCGCACAGATGTGCATCCGCCACACCCTCACACTCCTGACGACGGATCGAGACTTCAAGGCCGTCGCCGCGCACACTTCCCTCAAGCTCTGGAAGCACTGACCCGCAAGCAGTCGGGAATCGACGACCCTCTGGGGGAAGCGCAGTCGGGCAAGAAGATCGCCGCGGCCGACGCGGCTGCGCTCGTCTCCTGTGCCGAAGAGCGCATCGCGGATCTCGCGTAGCGGTGCCGTGGCCCGCGCGACCCGCCCTCCGTCCGCGCTCCGAGGGGGGCGGGCGCTCGCGGCCTCCGCTCACCGGTCCAGGTCGGCAAGGCGGCGGGAGGCCGCCTGCCGCTCGGCCACCGTGGCGGCGGGGTCGTCGCGGAGGGCTGCGAGGGCGGGGCGGGCACGGCGCTCGCCGAGGAGGGCGAGCCACTGCAACGCGTGCAGGCGGCGGTGGCCCACGGTGCTGAAAGGAAGTACCTGGATTCGTCGGCTGCGGGGATCCCACGAAGGGTCCGGCGGGATCACGGCCGGGTCCACACCCGAGGGGAGCGGGGGGGGCCGCTCGCCGGTGAGCCAGACCTCGGCGAAAACGGTGGCCCAGAGGGGGCTCGCTGGGAGCGGCTCGACGACGGCGGGGCTCGGCGCTTCCTGCGGCAGATGGGAGACGGGGCCGCCGGGAAAGACCGGGAGGTCGTTCAGCCAGATCACGCCTTCGGCCCTGGGCTGGCGATCTCGGATCCCGATCATGGCTCCCCCGGTCTCGAGCTCCCGACGGTAGATCGGATACTGCGGGGAGGGGACCTGCTCGCTCCAGCCGGGGACGGTCCACTGGCTCTCGAGCGCCGTCATCCGCTCGTCGAGCGCCGCGCGGAGCCGGACGAACTCCTCGGAGCGGGCGAGGCGCCCCAGGAGGACGCCGGCCAGCCAGGCCCGCTGCGCGGCCTCCGGCCCCTGGCCGGCGGGCTCCGAACTCCCCGACGCCGCCGCGGTGAGCACCCCTCTCGCGGTCTCCGGGTCCGAGAGGAGCGCGTCCCGGAGCGCCTCGTAGCGCGCGCCCTGGCTTTCCGAGGCCTTCCCGAAGAGAAGGCGGGCCGTCTCCGGACGGAGCTTGGCGGGCGGCGGCGCCGCCGCCTTGGGCCACGGCACGCGGGGCGGCCAGCCGGCGCGCTCGTCATCCCCCTCCGGGGTCACCTCCAGGAGGTCCACGCGGTCCACGACCACGTCGCCGAGGCCGGACCAGAAGACGCGGAACTCCATGCGGGCCGGCTTTGGATGCGTCCAGAACCGCACCTCGGCCTCCTGCCAGGCGCCGATCGTCACGTCCTTCTCGAGCACGGTGCGGCTCGCGATCGGCCAGCCCTGCCGCTCCATCTCCGGGCTGGTGGCGTCGAGCCGCAGGATCGGCCGGTCGCCGGCGTCCTTCGCGACCCCGTCCACCCGGAACCGGAACCGCGCCCGGAAGAACCGCGACGGCAGGTCACTGACGTACGGTCCGTAAAGCATGTGCTGCGGGGCGTCCTGCCCGCGCCGCGCCGCCCAACCCTCCTTCACCGCCGCGCCGGTGCTGTGGCACATGGGCGCCGACTCGGCCTCGTAGCGGTGGAAGAGGCGGAGCACGTCCTCGCGGGCGGCGGCCAGCGCCGTGGGATGCGCCGACTCCATGGCATCGAGCGCTGCCCGCGCCGGCGAGTAGTCCCTTGGATCTCGCGTCGGGGACGCCTCCACCCGCAGGAGGAACCGCGCGGCCTCCTCGCTGCCGGTGGCCATGAACGCGCCGAACAGGTCCCGCACCGGATCACGCCGGCACTCGCGGAACAACCGGTGGACGCGCGGTACGGCGTCGCCCCCCGCGATCCTGAGCAGCGGCCGCGCCGCAGCGAGCCGCAGGTCGCCGGGCATCGCCTCGTCGTCGACGACGTGCTCCAGCCAGGGGCGGACGCGTTCGGGCGCCACCGCGGGGTCACCAGCGAGGGCGAGCATCGCGTCCACCCGCCGCCGCACCGCCTTCGCCGCCGCTTCCTCGCTCTCGCGGGACGAGCGCCAGCATTCCGGCCCGTGGAGGAGGAACAGGTCCCGGGGCGGCGTATGGATCTGCGCGGTGTCACCCCGGTCCCGGAGGAGGCGGACCACCCGCGCCGCGCGCTCGCGGTCCGTGGCCGCGGTCGACGGGCCCGCCAGCACGGCCAAAGCCTCCGCGAGCCAGGCGGTCTGGACCCGCCCCCTCCCCGCCGCCCGCTCCCCAGCCCGCCGGAGGGCCGCCACCCCGCTGGTCCGCGACGCGAGAAGGTCCCGGAGCACGTCGAACCGCTCCCCCTCTGCGGCGAGGGTCAGCGCGGTCAGCTCGTCATCGACCTCGCTCTGCCCTGCGGGGGCCCCGAAGACGAGGGGGAACAGGAGAACGACGGTGGCGAACGAGGCGAGGAACGGGATCGAGCGGCGCATGGCTCCCTCCGGTTGGCCGCGTGCCCGCTCAGTATACCCCCGTATCGGCTGGCCCGGGTCACAACCAGGTGAACCCGCGCCTGAAGGCCCCGGGTCGTGCCCGGGGTACGTCACGGCGTCAAAGGTCACGGGCCGGATCCCGGGCGCCACCGGGGTCCGCATCCACCCCCGTTCTTCCCCCGCACCTGCGGAGCAGGCGGCCCACCAGCGCGGGCTGTGATCATGCGCGGGCTTCTCTGGGGCAGGTGCAAACACTCCGCGTTCGTCACGGTCCGGAGGCGGCATCGCCTGCGCGCATGGGCTAGCAGCCTGTCGGGGTAAAGGGTCGCGCCGCAGAGATCGTCCTTGGCCCCGACAGGCTGCTAGTTTCTCGGATTTCGCGGGCTACCTGCCCCAGCG
>JALOQY010000019.1 GCA_025459285.1 Planctomycetota bacterium
CTTCGACCGGCTCCGCAAGGTCGAGTCCTCCTCGCTCCTTGCGCTGCTCGCGCCTCGTCCCGGCGCGGCTCGCGGGGGATTATTGCTCACGCTCTCAGGGCGCCAGCGTGCCCTTGCCTCCGCTTCCCTGCTTCGAAACCCACGAGAAGGTCGAGGTGCCGAAGACCGACCACGACTCCTCGAAAGTGATCTGCCAGGTCAGTGAGACCGGCGTCCCCGGTTTCGGACGGTCCTCGTCGGGGAGACCCAGGGCCGCCGCGAGGTCGGACTTCTTCACCGTCACCGCGAACCGGCGCCGCTCCTGGTCGATGCTCACCTTGAGCACGGGGTCCTTCAGGCTCCGGCCCTTCGGACCGAGGGTGAACTCCCTCCGGAAACCGCCGGCCTCGAACGTGCCGTCGATCCCGGCCGGCGGGAGGGCGGGCAGCCCCTCGGGAAGCGTCCCCTGGATCGTCAGGGAGTCGGCCGAGGGCTTCTTCCGGGAGACGGCGAACTTCCCCTTGCGGAGGTCGGCCGGGTTGCCCACGGTCACCTCCTCGGAGAGAGCGAAGATCGGCAGGACGGCGGTGTTCCCGAGGGTGTTGGCGCGCCACCACGTGTTGTTGGTGGCTTCGATCGCTACTCCCGCGTAGCAGTTGTCGAGACCCAGCGCGCCGGCGCTCGGATTCGTCACGCCGCCGTCGCCGAAGGAGTCGATACCCGTCCAGACCCGCTGGCCCGGGTCGATGAGGAACCCGCTGATGTCGAGCACCGCCGGCGAGCCGGGCTGACCCGCCGGGGTGTAGAGCGTGCCGGGGTCGCGGAAAGGAGTGCCGTTGACGAGGACGACGCGGGTCGTCTGGGGCGCGTTCGCGGGGCCGATCGGCTGGTTCGCCGTGGCGACCATGGCGTGCCAGACGATGTCGCCGACCCCCGCGCCGGCCGCGTCCTGCTGCACGAAGGTGTGATAGGTGGAGATGTCCGGACTCGTTGCGTCGGTCTTCGAGCCGGTCACGTAGATGACCTGGAACCGGTCTCCGCTCGCGGCGAGGGTGGCGACCGCCAGCGGATGATCCGTCGGGATGGGACGGGCGTCCGTGACCGGAAGCGTCGCGAGGACGAGGGCAAAGAGCACGGCGGCGCCGATTCGGAGGACCATGTTCACACCTCCCTGTGGATGACGGCGTCGCATGGTAGGGGTTGGGCGGAACGCAGGGAAGCGATTGCTTGAGAGTGCGTCGCAGTATTATCAGATCTCCCCATGGGCCGTGGACGGGCCGGGTCTCGTCCGCTCGAAGTCGCCTCGGTCCGGCAAGCCGGACGTTCCAGTCCTGCGGCGCACGGACGCGGTGATGGGCACCGCGGATGACGACCGCTTGGCCCGCGAGGCCGGCGAAGCGCCAGACCTCGGGGAGCGGCCCGCACCCCGGCGGCACGGGGATGGCCCTGCCGAGCAGGGCGACCGAGACCGCAGGGGACCGCGAAGGCGCCGCGGGGGTCCCGTCCTGGACGGCCCCATTGCCCGCGCCGACGAAGGAGAGCCGGGTGGCGCCGGCATGGCGGACCACGTAGTCCCCGGTGGACATCTGTCACGCTCCGTCCCCGGGGAGGCGGCACTCCCACCCGCCCAAGCGGCTTCCCGGCGTCGTCACGCCGGCGCTCGCGAGGTCCGCGGGAGAGGCGATCAGCGGCCGAGGACCAGGCTGTCGCTCCGTGAACTCATCCGCCGCCACCGCAACGAGGAACTCGAGGAGATGCTGGGGACGGTGGAACTCGAGATCGATCTCCCCCGGTCGCGGCGGCGGCCCACCCGGCCGTGATGATCCGCATCGACACCTCCGTGTGGATTGCGACGCTCCGCGACGGGACCCGGGCCGAGGCCGCACACCTGCGGGGACTCCTCGACCGTGACGGAGTCGCGCTCCCGGCCCCGGTCCGCAACGAACTGCTCTCCGGGGCCTCGAAGCGGGACGGGCGAGGCTCCGGCGCGTCCTTTCGGCGCTGCCCCTCTGGTTCCCGGAGCGCGAGGAATGGGATCGCCTCGACGCCGGGGTGCAGCGGGCCGCGACGGCGGGCGACCGGTTCGGCGTCGGGGACCTCCTGATCGCCGCCGCGAAGACGAGGCTCACGCGCTCCATGGGGTCACCTCGGTCCCGTCGACCGCCGGCGGGCGAGGGAGATCCGGGGCCTCTCCTGACCGGGATGCTGTCCGGATCCGGCGGGGCCCGAGCCGGTCAGAGGTTCGACAGCACCTCGTGGACGAGCCGGGCCTGACGATGGTGGTGGATCCCGGCCAGGAGACGCGGCAGGCGGGGGAACCGCTCCCGGTCGGCGAGGGCGCCGAGCGCCGCGACCGCGAAGGCCCGCGTGACGCACGGCGCGTCGCTCCGGACGATCTTCGCGAGCGCGGCGACCGCCGAGGGATCGCCGATCATGCCGATGGCGAGGGCGGCCGCCCCCCGCGCGTCATGAGCCGCGATCGAGCCGCCATCCGGGTGGTCATAGGGCACCTCGGGGTCCCGCACCGGCTGGCGGGCCAGCAGTTCGAGGAGGATGCCCAGGTCGTCTCCGTCCCCGGAGAGCCCGAGCGCGAGGCTGCCCAGGCGGAGGACCGGCGTCTCCGCGCCCGGCTCCCGGACGGCCGCACGGACCGCCGCCAGGGCCTCCGGGCCCCCGAGAATGCCAAGGGCGAGCGCGGCGTAGCCCCGGTAGTCGCACGGCAACTCCTTCGTCGAGGCGAGGATCTCCATGAGATCGGGGACCGCCTCGCGGCGCGAAAGCAGCGCCAGCGACATCACCATCGCCGAGTGGTTCTCGTTGCCGAACCGCGTCCGCTTCGCCTTCCCGATGTTCGCGAGGAAGAAGTCCACCGGGGCGTCCGAACCGAGGAGGCCGAGCGCCACCGTGGCGAACCCGGCGTCGGTCGGCTCGCTCTCGACCGCCTGCGCGGCCGCGGACAGCTTCTCGACGATCCTCCCGCGAAGCGGGTCCCCCGGCGGCAGGGCCGCGGCGATCCGCGCGAGGGCGAGCAGGGCGAACTCGTGTCGCATCCCGTACTCGTCGTAAGACCACGCCACGCCCTTCTCCGAGAGCAGCACCTCAACGACCCGCTCCTCCGGGAAGGCGCCCAGGGCCCCGGCGGCCGCGGCCTGCACGTCATAGGACGGCCCGGTTGACACCGAGTATGGGACGATGAGACGCGTGGTGAGCCGGTCCCGGGCCATGTCCCCCCCGAGGCGGCCCAGCGCCTGGCACACGTGCACCTGCAGGCAGAGCCCGTCCGGGCTCGGTTGCCGCCAGAGCGGCCGGGCGAGCTCGCGCGCCACCTCGGGGCCTCCGAGGACCCCGATCGCCGTCGCGAGGCAGGCCGCGGTCTCCTCCTCCGCCGCCACACCCGAAGGCTCGCGCCACCGGTCGAGGATCGCGGGCAGGGCCTCCTTCCGCCCGAGAAGCGCGAGGGCGAGGGCGGCACAGGCCCTCCGCCTCGGGTTGCCCATGGCCCCGAGGAGCGGGGGCATGGCGGAGGGCTCGCCGGTGAGTCCGAGCGCGAGCGTCGCGTCCTCGACGACTTCGGAGACGCGGTCCCCGAGCCGGGCGACGAGGAGGGGGACGACGGCCGGGGTCCCGCACTTCCCGAGGGCGAGCGCCGCCGCGTCGCGCACGCAGGAGACGGGGTCCGACAGGCACGACGAGAGGAGCGGGATGACCACCTCGTCCCGAAGATCGGCGGGAAGGGGCGGCTTCGGAGGGCGGCCGGTCCTCGCGAGGTGCTCGTCGAGGATCCGCTCCTTCTCGTACTCGAACCAGATGGTCCAGAACTCGGAAGGGAAGTGCCTCGGCGCGAACGTCGCCCCCGGCCAGGGGAGAGGGGATCGCGCTCCGGTGCCCCACCAGAGCCGGTACGGCATCCGGCAGGCCCCGCCGAGCCGGCCGGCGTCGGCAGTGCCCGACGACAGACACCCGAGTACCACGAGCAGGGCGCGCGCCGCGAGCGTGGATCGGGCCATGGGGGCCTCTCCCGGAACGGGACCGGACCGGATGTCATTGTACACCCGCCCGGCGCAGCCCTCGCGGCGCGAAGGCCTCGCGCGGCGAGGCGCTTCAGCGCGTGGAGAACGAGAGCCTGCGCCACCTCGAGGCCCACCCCCCGGAGGATCTCTTCTACGCGCGCGACCCGCCGGCGGCGTGAGGGCCGGCTCGGCGGGACCCGCAGGACCCACCTCCGACCCCGAGCCTCCGGATCCATCGCTCCCGACGGGCGAGAGCGGGGAGGTGCTGTCCGCCCCCGGGAATTCGGACCGGTGGGGGAGGGGTTCGGGCAGGGGGAACCTCGGCGGGGAGCCGAGGAGGCCCGCACCGACGGGAGACGGGAGTTCTGATCAGGTAGACGAGGCGGCAGGCTCGAAAGAGAAGTCCGAGAATGGAAGTGTCTTTGAGATCGGGAGCGGGCTAGCCACGTTCGGCCATCTCCGGAATGGACTCCGCGGCCTGTTTGGCCTCCCGAACGAAAGCGGCCGCGCAGTAGTCGGAGTCCCTCGCGATGTACCCGGCCACCGCTTCGACTTCCTCCCGGGCCCGTTCGGTCCAGACTACCTGACGAACCTTCGCGACATCCGCCGTGACACTTCCTCGTGCGACAAGGTCCGCCCGTGTCCAGCCGCTTCGAGACCCGTTTCGATGGCCCCGGCAGCGAGCGCCTCCGCCCCTTCGAGGTGGCCATCGCCTGCTTCCGCCCTGCCGAGAGGACGAAGGCTCTCGTCCTCTACTACGACCGCTTCCGCGCCGCCGTCGCCGGACCCGCGCCCTCCCTTCGTCCCTCTGACCCGAGCGCGCAGCCGCGAGAACCGATGACGCTGCAGGGTCACCCGGCACCGCCGCCGGCGAGGATGTCGCGGCCGGCCCACCACTGAGCGATCACTCGGCGATTCAACGGAAAGGCGATCCTCTGCATCGTATCTGTCCGGGCGTCTTCCCGGTGACCCGCCCTCGCCCGGATTCGGACGGATTCTGCCGTTCCGCGTGCTCCCGGCGCCGCTCGGAGGGGGTGGACTGCTGGCGCAAGTCTCTGCCATGAAATGCCTTCCGTTGCCTCGCCGGCCTCCGGGAAAAAAAAGTTCTCGAAAACCGCGTTCGGCGGCCGTTTCGTGTCACCCCCGGGTGTTAGAGTCCAGTTCGTCATGGCGATACCGAAGAGCAAAGCCCAGCAGGCGAAGCGCGAGGACGAAGCCCACGCCGCCGTCGTCTCCCTCCACCATGGAAAGAGGACTCACGAGATCCAGTTAGCTCGGCTCTTCTCCACCATCGACCGCTCCGTGGCCTTCGCCTACTTCGCCTGCGGCTCGATCGGCGAGTACGGCGCGCGCTTCGGCTACTCCCCGGAGGAGGCCCGGAATCTCGCTGCGGTCGGCGCGGCCCTCGAGGTCGTGCCGGAGATCGAGGTGAGGCTCCTCGACGGCCGCCTCACCTTCGACGCCGCGGCGGCGATCGCCGGGATCATCCTCCGGCCCGACTTCGCGGAGCGGCGCGGCGAGTGGATGAACCTCGCCGGGAACTCCGACCTCGCGCAACTCCGGCGCAAGGTCCGGAAGGCCCTCGCCGAGGCCGAGCGGAAAGAGGTCGTGGTCCCGAAGACGGTCCACCTGACCGAGCAGGACGAGAAGGACTTCTTCGACGCCCGGGGGCGCATCAGCCGGGCCGAGGGGCGGATCCTTTCGGAGGGGGAGACGATCGGCTGGCTCTCCCGCGTCTACCTCGACCGGGCGGATCCCCTTCGGGCGGAGCCCGGGCAGCGCCGGGTGCCCGACACGCGGTTCGTCGACTCCCGGTACGTGCCGATCGAGGTCCGACGGGAGGTCTTCGCCCGGACCGGAGGGAAGTGCGCCGTCTGGGATTGCGAGAACCGCTGGTTCATCGACCTGGCGCACCTCTTCCCGCACTCCGAGGGCGGCCATCGGGAGGCCTCCGGGCTCACGCCCCTGTGCGGGATGCACCACGACGAGTTCGACCACGGCCTGCTCTTCATCGAGGGGACCGCGGACCGGCCGATCTTCAAGGACGCGGCGGGGAATCTCCTGCCCGGCGGGCCGGACGCGACGGACACGGGATGATCTCCCGACTCGGAGGGTGAGCAGAAGTCCCGCGCGGCCTCGTTGTCGGCCCCGGCGCGAGTGAGCCCGTATCGGCAATCGCGACACCTTCGCGCGCTGTCGTTACCTGTCGGATGTTGCCGCTTTCGGGACCTGGAAAGGCGCAAGAGATCCGCATGGTGGACGCCCCCTGACGATCGGCTCCGGCCGATCCCGGAGGCATCCATGTTCGATGGTGCAGTCCCCGCGGCCACGCCGTCCCCCTCGGCACCCCCTGCCGTGCGCAGCTCAAACTGCCGTCGTGCGCACTCCTGATCGCCGTCGTGCACACTCCGCATCGCGACGCCGTCTGGCCACCCGCCGGCGCAAGCCCTCATGCGCGCGGAAGCCCCTCGGCGACGGGCCGCTGGCATTCAGCGGCTCGAAACGGCTTTGATCTCGGATCGGGGGAGCTTCCAGAAGTTTCGGGTCGCCGCCCGGTTGAGGCTCCCGCGGGCGGCCAGGCGGCTGCGGAAGCGGTGGCGCGGGGGCCCGCGAAGACCGCGCGGGTCAAGGCTTCGGCGGCAGGCCCGCCCGGTCGAGGCGACGAACACCGCTCTTCGCCCAGTAGTCGAAGGCGTCCTTCACATCGCCCCATGTGCTGGCGAGGTTCGTCACCGCGTTCGTCCCCACGCGGCGATCCACCGCCGTGATGAGCCTCTCGCCGGTGCCCCCGTCGAGGACCTCGGCCTCCACGGTGATGCCGCCCACGAAGGGGCGCTCCCCGGCGATGAGATTCACGGCCTCGTTGGCGAGGCCCGCGTAGGGCACGACGTGGGCGATCGGCGTCAGGTAGGGGTTCGCGCCGCGCAGTTCCGTCAGGGCCCATCGCAGGCGGAGGACGTCCGGCCCGGGTGCCGCGGCGAGCGCGAACCGCGCTCCGAGCGCCTCCCGGGCGGAGCGTTCGGCGTAGCCGATGAGGTTGTCGATCGTCGCCGTGCCGACTTCGGCCCGCGTCTCCTCGGTCAGCCATATCTCCGGGGGATCGAGGAGGATGGAACGGTACTTCGCGAGCGAGAGGCCCGGCCGGGACCACACGAGGAACTCCCCATCCGCCGAGGGGCTCATCTCCGCGTAGTCGGGAAGAAAGCCGGAGTACCTCGTGGCCGGCCGGTCTTCCGTCGCGGCACAGCCCGCGCCGGCGAGGAGGAAGAGCAGCACCACCGGTGCGGCCCGGCCGGCGCGCCGGGAGAGCCACAGGACGGCCGCACCCGCGCCGCAGAAGACGACCACGAATACCGCCGCCGGGACGCCCGTGACCTCCGGGAGCGTGACCTTGCCGAGGTTCATGACCCTGTCGAGCGGCGCCGCCACGGCGGGGTGGAGGATGATGAACAGGAGCCCCCCGGCGAGCATCCCGAGGACACCGAAGAGAGCGTCCGTGCGGCCCGCCGCGGCGCAGGCGAGGCCGGTCCCCGGGCAATAGCCGGTGAGGCCGAGCCCGGCGCCCACGAGGCAGCCGCCGAGGAACACCGACACCAGGGCCGCCGGCTTCACGCCCAGGTGCGCGAGCCCGGCCAGGGAGAGAAGGTACGTCCCCGCCATGCCCGCAAGAACGAACACGGCGATGACGCGCATGGCGTGGAAGTCGCGGAACCTGAGCGTGCCCACGATCCGGTCCGGGTCGGCCAGCGCGGCGAGAAAGAGGGCGGCCCCGAAGGCGGCGCCCACGGCGAGTCCGAGCACGATGTCCATGATCGCCTCCTAGTTCTCGATCCGGGGCGCGCGCCGGAAGGCGATGAAGGCCACGGCCATGCCCGCGCCGAACAGGCCGATCGTGAACGGCAGGGCGGCGAGAGCGAGCTGGGCCCAGCCGCTGGCCATCTGCCCGCACGTGCAGCCGTGCGCGAGGCGGGCCCCGAGCAGGATGACGATGCCCGCGAGAAAGGTCGTCAGGAACCGCCGAGCGCGAGACGGCCCGTGGTTGACCTCCCAGAAGGCCGGCACGTCGATCCGCCGGCGGCGCCTGGTGGCGAGGGCCGCGGCGGCGGCTCCGACCGGGATGCCGACGACGAGCCAGAACGGGTAGCCGAACCTGCGAGCGGAGGGCTTGCCGACCAGCGTGTGGTCCTCGACATAGCCGGGCGCGACGGTCTCCAGCACCTTCGCGTTCACGGTGACGAACTGGGTGGATACGCCGAGGGGCTGCGCGAGCGCGACGGCCAGCACCTGCACGGCGCCGAGGAGCAGCCCTCCGGCGAGCCAGGGGACCGGGGGTCTGCTGACAACGGGTTCCGACATGACGGCCTCCCTTCGATATCGCCACTTCCCATACCACGGCTTCCGGGACCGCCGAGGCAGAATCCGCGTTGCGAGCTCGGGCTTTTCACAACGCGGGCACGCCCGCAACCCTGTCGCGACGGGCGCGCCCGCGCTGTCTCATTTCTGCGGGGAGGCAGATCCTCCCCGCACCGGCCGCCTCGCGGCCTCCGCCTGCGGCGGCGGCGCCTTCGGCGCTCGCTATCGCGGAATCCGCGAGCGGCGCGGAGACTTCGAGGGTGAGTAGCACAAGTGGTGGACCGCTCGGGGAGACGGGTGGATGAAGCGGGCTTCGCCGGCGAAGGCGAGACGATCAGCGGCTGGCTGCCGTCAGGCAAGGCCGGAACGTTGCCCCTCGATCGCTGGCGGGCACCGGTTGCGGTCGGCGTGTCAGCAGGATCGATCCTGTTCCTTCTCGTGATGGCGGGCCGGAAACGCCATCTCCCGGTGAGCACCTCGGGGTCAGACCCCAAAGCACCACTTTGACGCATCTCCTGGCCCTCTCCGGTGCCCGGCGGAACCGTGCGAAGGCGGGGCCCGCGGCGGCGCGCCCGGGAATCCGTGAACCGTGAGCGGCCCGGTCCGTTCATGGGACTGCCTGTTCAGCCGCCCCCATGAGCGGGGCCCGGAGGTGATCCCATGTCGCACCTTGCACGCTCATTCCCTGCCTTCATTTCCGCCGTCGCCTCGTTCGGCCTGCACCTCGTCGTGCTCGCGGCGGTCGTCGTCGTCTCCCCGGCCGCCCCGGAAGCGCCGGGCGACGGCCCCCGCACGATCGCGCTCGGTCCGGGGCGCGAGGTGCACGACACCGCGCTTCTGGAGGAGGTCCGGCCGGAGATCTCGGAGGGCCGGCCGATCGGAAGAGATGACGTGGTGATCGAGGGGCCCGCCATCAGGGACGCGATGGTCTTTGACCACTGCGAGACGGACTGCGACCTGCCGTTCGAGGAGACCCTCGGACCGGAGGACTTCATCTCCGACGCCCCCTTCGAGGGGCCGTCGACGAATGCCGCGATCGGGGTCGGCGGCGGCGTGGGCGGGGTCTCCGGCGGGCGGAGCGGCGTCCGATGCCTGCGTGCCTGCGGGGGTGGCGGGTGTTTCGGTGGGTGTGCCCGCGGGAGTGCGGAGATCCTCGCCGTCGAGTTGCGCCCGGATTCGGGGCCGCCCGTGTTCCGGGGGCGCCCGATCACCGAAGGGACCCTCTTCGCGAAGGACGAGGGCGGCCGCGACCTCGGGCCGTTCCCGCTGAAGCACACCGAGGTTCGGGGTGAGGTCTCGGGGTTCCTCGCCTCGGTCGATGTCGCCCAGGAGTACGAGAACCGCTTCGACGTGAAGGTGGAAGCGGTCTACGTCTTCCCATTGCCGTCCACGGCGGCGGTCGGCGATTTCGTCCTGACCATCGGCGACCGCACGATCCGCGGCGTCGTCCGCGAGAAGGAGGAGGCCCGCCGCGTCTACGAGGACGCGAAGGCGCGCGGCCTGACGGCGAGCTTGTTGAGCGAGGAGCGGCCGAACGTGTTCACGCAGGAGCTCGCGAACCTCGAGCCCGGCCACTGCGTCACGGTCTCCCTGCGCTACGCGGATTGCCTGCGGATGCGCGACGGAGCCTTCGAGTTCGCGTTCCCCACCGTGGTGGCGCCGCGATACGTGCCGGGGGCGCCATCGCCCGCCGCCCCGACGGGCACCGGCTTCTCCCGCGACACCGACCGCGTCCCCGACGGCTCGCGGGTGACCCCGCCCGTGGCGCCCCCGGGCACGCGGCCCGGCCACGACATCTCGATCTCGCTGTCGATCGACGCCGGCCTCCCCATCGTGGACGTCTCCTCGCCGACGCACGAGGTTGTCGTGGAGCGCCCGGATGCGAACCGCGCCGAGGTGTGCCTGAAGGACCTCGCGACGATCCCGAACCGGGACTTCGTCGTCCGGTATCGCGTCGCCGGGGACGACACGCGCGCCGGGGCGATGTTCCACCGCGGGGACCGCGGCGGCTTCTTCGCGCTGTTCCTGGTCCCGCCGCAGGAATTGTCGGACGAGAGGGCGACGCCGCGGGAGGTGATCTTCCTCCTCGACACCTCGGGGTCCATGGCCGGGGAGCCGATGGAGAAGTCGAAGGCGACGGTCCTCGCGTGCCTTCACGGGCTCCGGTCCTTCGACACGTTCCGCGTCGTCCGCTTCGCGGGCGACTCCTCAGCGCTCTCTCCCGATCCACTCCCGGCCACGCCGGAGAACCTCTCCGCCGCGGCGTCCTTCATCGAGGGCTTCGCGGGCGGCGGCGGCACGGAGATGCTCCGGGGCATCGTCGCCGCTCTCGACCCGCCCGTCGAGGAAGGCCGCCTGCGAGTCGTCTGCTTCCTCACCGACGGCTGCATCGGCAACGAGACGGAGATCATCGCGGCGGTGCGGGAGAAGAGCGAGCGCACGCGCGTCTTCGCCCTCGGGGTCGGCTCGAGCGTGAACCGGTACCTCCTCGAGGGCGTCGCTTGCGAAGGCCATGGGGAGGTCGTCTGGGTGCTGCCGTCGACGGCGCCGGAGGTGGCGGCCGCGGCGTTCGCGGGTCTGGTCGACAGCCCCTGCCTGGCGGACGTCGCGGTCGACTTCGGCGGGCTGCCCGTCACCGACGTCTGCCCCGACCGGATCTCCGATCTGAGGCCGGGGTCGCCCGTCCTCATCGTGGGCCGGTGCGACGGCGGCGGGAGCGCCGTCGTCACGGTGCGCGGCATATCCGGTGGGGGAGTCCACTCGGTCTCGATCCCCGTGACCTTCCCCGACTGGGAGGAGCGCCACGAGGTCCTCGCGTGGCACTGGGCGCGGGCGCGGATCGCCGCGCTCCTCTCGCGCGACCTCCGGAGTGTTTCCGGCGCGACGCGGACCGAGGCGATCCGCCTCGCCCTCGACTTCGGCATCGTCTGCCCGTACACCTCGTTCACGGCGGTGGACGAGAGCCGCGCCACGGCCGGCGGGCCGGCGGTCCGCGTGGCCGTGCCGGTCCACCTGCCGGAAGGCGTTTCCTACCGCGGCGTCTTCGGCGACCACGGCGACTTCGGCGAACTTCATCCGCTCGGCATGCAGTTCGAGGCCGGGGAGTCCGGACTCCGGGTCACGCGGGTGGAGCCGGGCAGCGCGGCAGAGGCGGCCGGCATCGCCACGGGGGACCTGCTCGTGCGCGTGAACGGCATCGAGGTCCGATCCGGCCTCGCGGCGGAGAAGGAGGCAGAGCGGCCTTCGGACGAGGTCGCCGTGGACTTCCGCCGCGATGGTGTCCTGCGCTCCGTCGTCTTCCGCGTGGAGCGCTGACGCCGGCGTGGGCGGGGCGCGAGCCGGACCTCACGCCGGCCGGCGGGTCTCCGAAGCGAGCGGGCAACCTGTCCGGAGATCCGGGCAAGGCGCCTCGGCGTCGGAGGACTGCGGGGCCGGAGGGCGGTGGGGCCCCCGCACCGTCCGGACGGGGGCGACCGCGATCGAAGCGGTGCGTTCTCCCGTCCCGGGCCCACGCGTCCGCTCGCCGGAAGGCTTGCGCCGATGGCACGATGGAGATCTCACGAACGCTCATCGTGACCGGGCCCATGACCGCCTGGCAGGCCGGGGTGATCGGGGAGTACACGGCGGAGGAGGAACGGGTCGTTCGGGAGATGTACTACACACCCCGCGAATCTCCGAGCCGCTCGCAGATTTCTCGAGAGCGAGCGCCGACGGACGGCCGGGGGAGGTCCTGCTCACGCTCTCAGGCGCTGCGTCCCCCCGCGGCCCGCTCCTCGCGGACGGCGACGCCGTGATGGGCGAGGAAGCCCGCCGCTTCCTCGCGGCCCATGTAACGCGCAAGGATGCGCGGCTCGGTCCGGGCGAGGTCCGTCATGATCAGGCCGTCGAGAGCGTCCCCGAAGTCCGGGTCGATGTTGAAGCCGAGGAACCGGGCGCCGAGTTTCAGGTACTGGCGAAGGAGCACCGGCACTCCTTTCCCGTCCTCCTCGATCCCCGCGACGAGATGGGAGAGGTCGTCGATGTCGGCGACGACGCGGCTGCAGGCGCGGAGGTCCCGGCTCCTCACCGGCGGCGGGGACTGGCGAGGCCGGACGAATCGCGCGAGGTCGGACCAGTGGCCGTTCTCCTTCAGGAACTCCCGCATGAGTTCCGTTGACGTGGTCCGGTAGCGTGCACTGATGCTGACGGGGCCGAACAGGATGCGGTAGCGGGGCTGGCGGAGGACGAACGCCCCGATGCCGCGCCACAGCAGGGCGAGCGGCTGGTGAGATCGCTGGTACTCCTCGCGGACGAAGGACCGCCCCATCTCCAGCGCCGGGTCAAGGCGGTCGAGGAGCCGGCGGGAGATGCGGAAGAGCGTCGTCGTGTAGAGCCCGCGCGTGCCGAAGCGGGGCAGGATCTCGTCCGTCGCGCCGAGCCGGTAGGCGCCCGCGATCCGCCGCTCGTGGCGGTCCCAGAGGAACAGGTGCCAGTAGTACTCGTCGAAGCGGTCGCGGTCCAGGTCCCGCCCCGTTCCCTCGCCGATGGCGCGGAACGTGACTTCCCGCAGCCGGGCGATCTCTCTCATGACCGCGGGCGCCTCCGCGGCGCGCGCCAGCACGACGGAGAGGTCTCCCGATGCGTCCAGCGTTCGGTCCAGCGGGAGGGCGGCGACTTCCGCGGCGAGGGTCTGGCAGTGAACCGACCCCGCGACGGGGACCGCGGCCGCGGCCGGGCGTTGCCCCACCGGGGCCCTGAAAGCGGGCGGCAAACCCATCGTCCGCGCGCGGAGCCAGGCCGCCTGCTCCGCCGGTCCGGCGATCCGCTCGAGGTCCGCGGCGGTGATCGGCCGGCCGATGCGGACCGCCACGGTCCGGCCCCGCTTGGCGAGGAGCTCGCGGAGGAGCATGGCCGTCCGGAGCCGCGGGTGGAGCAGGCCGAGGAGGTGGAACAACGGGCCGTTCGCGCACTGGAAGTGGACGGGCACGACGGTCGCCCCGGCGCGCTGAGTGAGCCGGGCGATGGTGGGGCTCCAGGGCTCCTCCCCCACCCGCACGCCGGGAAGTCGCAGCCGCGCGACGTCACCGGAGGGGAACGTCCCGAGAAGGCCGCCACGCCGGACCCATCGCACGGCCTCCCGCAAGGGTGCGAGGTTCGCTCTACGCGACTCCGCGCCGCCGTAAGGATCCACAGCGATCACGGCGTCCCGCAGCTCGGGGATCAGGGTGAGAAGGGAGTTCGAGAGCATGCGGCCGTCGGAACGCCGCCTCGCCATGATGTCGAACAGGATGAGGCCCTCGAGCATCCCGGAGGGGTGGTTCGCGGTCAGGACGACCGGACCGGCGGCGGGAATCCGGTCGAGCCCCCCGTCTGCGAATCCGTACGTGACGTCGAGCTCGGTGAGTGCGCGATGGGCGAAGGAGAGGTCCGGGGACCGTCTCGCGGCCGCCCGGTAGGCCCGCCCGAACTCGGGCAGTCCGAGGACGCGGGCCAGCGGCCCGGCGATGGACCCGTCGAGGATCCTCAGGAACTGGCCGGCGATTCGGGCCGGGGGTGTGGTGTGCGCGATGGCCGTGGGCATGATCTTCGTCCTGTCGCGGGATGTGCCGAATCCCAATCGGCCTCGGGCAAAGGACGGAGGGGACTACGGGCAAGATTCGGACAACCCGGGCAGGCCGGAGGACGGGGAGCGAGCGGCGACGGCCTGCGGGTGCGCCTCCGGCGTCCGCCGGAAGGCCCCGATCCCGGCGCCGGCGGCCAGAAGGGCCCCGGCGGCCAGGACGAGCAGGTCGCACAGCCGTAGGGCGAGGAGCAACGCCATGGCTTCGCCGGCCGGTAGGCCTCGCGCCGCGTACACGCCGAGCATCCCGCCGTCGAGGACACCCGCCCCGCTGGGGGCGAACTGCAGGGCGAGCATCCCCTGCCCGGCGGCATACACGAGGCACAGGTCCGGCAGCGTGAGGCGAAGTCCGCTCCCGAGGCCATAGAACACGGCCGGACGCAGGAAGATGGACACATGGGTGGACAGCAGGAGGATGAAAGCCCACGCGGTGGCCCGGGGAGCCTCCCGGTAGATGCGGCCGATCTCGCGTTCCATGTCCCGGGTCCGCCGCAGGAGGCGAGCGAGACGGCGCGACCGGGGGCGCAGGACGCGCAGCGTCCGGACCACGCGTTCGAGGGGGCGCCAGCCGCGCGCGAGGGACAGGAGCAGCAGGGTACCGAGGGCGGCGAGCGCCACCGCCGGGCCCATGAACCAGGCCCACGATCCCGCTCCGCCCCCGCCCGCGTGTTGCAGGCCGGGGACGGCAGCCGCGATGGCGACGGCGAGCCCGAACACGACCGCGAACCCGACGGCCTCGAGGTACTTCGACAGCACGGCGGTGCCCGCGAGGCGCGGAAGGAGCGCTCCGGCGCGACGCCCGGCATAGAGCACCTTCACCGGCTCTCCCCCGAGATACGCGCAGGGCGTGACGATGTTCACGGCCATGCCGGCGACGTTGGCCGCGAAGAGCGTCCGGCCGGGGACCCGGAGGCCCGAGGCGGCATTGAGGGCCTTCCATGCGGCAGTCTGCAGGGCGAACTGGACAAGGACGACGAGGACAGCGGACGCGAACGCAACCGGCCCCGCCTGCCGGACCGCCCTCCACGCCTCTGCCGCACCCGAGACGGCCACGGTGGCGCCGATGAGGCCGAGGGCCAGGGCGAACAGGATGAGCAGGGTCGCGGGCTTGGGCACGCGCGGACCTCCTCGCGCCCATCCTGCCCGGGCCGTATGGCCGCACGATAAGGGCATCGTGAACCTGCCGTGAGGGGCGCCCCGAGCGCGCGAGGGGCTGCTGGATCGCCCGGACGCGGCAGCGTGGAAACGCAGTGGGCCGAGCCGACACTGCCAGACCACAGGACCCGGATCGTGGCCACCGTCGGCCCGGCCTCGGATTCGCCGGGAATGCTCGATCGCCCCGTCCGGGCGGGGAGGGACGTGGCGCGGCCGAGCTTCTCACGCGGGGGTTTCGAGGGCCACGCCGCGCGGATCGCGCGCCTCCGGGCCGCGAAGAAGGCCGCAGGCCGTCGCATCGCCATGCCGGTCGCCGGGCCGTCCGCGCGGGGGCCGGCGGCCAGCCACCGCATCGGGTTCCCGCGCCCCGGGGAGGTCTCCCGCCCATGAATCGTGGAGTCGGCGCCGGACGCAGCCATCCAGTCGGGGCCAGCCTTGCCGACCGAAGAAGGTCCTGCTCGACCCATACGGCTTCGCGGTCACCGTGCCTCTTCGGTACTGCCGGGAGGCGGCGGCCCGGCCCGGTGACGACGCCGCGACGGCGATGAAGAGCGTCGTCGCCGACCCCACGGCGTACGACTGGGAGGGCGACGAGCCCCTCCGGCAGCCCGCGGCCCGGACGATCATCCACGAACGCCAGACATGATCACGAGAAGGAGACCGAACTTGCCCCGCAAGCCCAGTGTGCCTGCCGTCCCGAACGTCCGTACCGGAGTCGGCGCGGCCGAGATCCGCCAGGCGTTCCTCGACACTCTCCTCTGCGGTCTCGGCCGGCTGCCCGCGGTGGCGACGGACCAGGATCGCTATGCCGCCCTCGCGATGACCATCCGGGACCGCGTCCTGGAGCAGGGCGTGCGGACGAAGGAGGCGTGGGTCGACCGAGACGCGCGCACGGTGGCCTACCTGTCGGCCGAGTTCCTGCCAGGGCCCCACCTCATGAACAACCTCCTCGGGCTCGGCATCGAAGAGGCCACGCGGGAGGCGATGGCCGGGTTCTCTCTCGACCTCGACCGTCTCGCCGCGGTGGAGGAGGAGCCGGGCCTCGGCAACGGCGGGCTCGGGCGGCTCGCCTCCTGCTACCTCGATTCGCTCGCCACCCTCGAAGTGCCGGCGATCGGCTACGGCATCGGCTACGAGTTCGGCATCTTCGACCAGGCCATCCGGGACGGGTGGCAGGTGGAGGTGACCGACAAGTGGTTGCGGTACGGCAACCCGTGGGAGGTCGCGCGGCCGGAGATCGCGTTCGGCGTCGGGTTCGGAGGGCGCACCGAGTCGTTCACGGACGGGGCGGGGCGCTACCGTGTGCGGTGGATCCCGGACCACGTGGTGCAGGGGATGGCGTTCGATACCCCGATCCTCGGCTACCGGGTGGGAACCTGCAACCCCCTTCGGCTGTGGAGATCCGCGAGGAGGTCGGCCCGGAGAACTTCTTCCTCTTCGGGCTCACGTCGGAGGAGGTGGCCGCTCGGCGGGCCCGCGGCTACCGGCCCCGGGACTTCTACGAGCAGGACGCCGGCCTTTGCGAGGTGATCGACTTCGTCGCGTCCGGCGCACTGGCCCACGGCGACAAGGGTCTGTTCCGTCCGCTCGTGGAGAACCTGCTCGGGTCCGATCCGTTCCTCGTTCTCGCCGACTATCCCGCCTACGTGGAGTGCCAGGAGCGGGTCAGCGCGCTCTGGGGCGATGGTGGTGCGTGGACGCGGGCGTCCATCCTCAACGTCGCCCGCCTCGGGCGCTTCTCCTCCGACCGTTCCATCCGGGACTACTGCGAGCACGTGTGGAACGTCAGGCCCGTCAGCGTCGAACCCGCGCCGGCCGGATCGCCACCCCGACGCCGGCGAGCGTGAAGAGGGAGGCGATCGATTCGAGAGCGTCCCCAGGCAGCCTGTCGGGGTGAAGGGTCGCACCGCCGAGATCGTCCTTGGCTCCGACAGGCTGCTTGTTCTCGGATTTCGCGGGCTGCCTGCCCCTGCTGGGATCCACCCGCCTCCCCACGCCGCTGGGTTCGACGGTGCCCTCCCGGCCCTCATCCGCCAATAGTCCGTCGGAGTACCGAAGACAAGGCTGGCCGTGACCCGGGAGCAGGGCGCCCGGGACCGACAGGACCGGATCTGGATCGCGCCGGTTTCGACCGTGGCTGGTGCCATGTGCGGTCGCGATTCATGTGGACGCGGTCGCGCTGCCGTTGCAGATTCGGCCCTGCCTGGTGATCCGCTTGCCGGTCCGGGCGATCGTGCGTCGGTCTTCCGTTCGGAGGTGACGACATGACGAGGTGGGTGGTGTGCGGCGTGGTCGTGCTCGTGGCGCTCTCCGGGCTTGCGCGGCCGGAGGAGCCGCCGGCGGCGACGGACGGCAAGATCCAGTTCGTGTGCGACTACCCGCCGGGCGTCTACGAGTACCGGCAGGCGCACACGGGGGATACGTGGCAGCGAATGGACGGGCGCGACCTCTCGCGGGACCACACCGAGATGGCGGTCACGTACACCATGTCCGTGTGGTGCGTCGGCGAGAAGAGGGTGCCGATCCTCCGGTTCGTCCCGCGTCGCATCGAGGCCGCCGTCCAGCGGCTGGGGTTCTCCGGCCGGTACGACAGCGCCGGGCCCCCGGCGGCGCAGTCTCGCGAGCTCGCGGACTACCTGTCGCCCCTGCTCGCGAAGACCGGGCTTCTCCGCATGGAGGCGGAGCCCAAGGCCACCGGGATCGCCGACGGGTTTGTCCCCCAGGCCGGCGGCGCGGCCTCCATGTCCCTCGCGCTCTTCTACGCGGGGGTGAGCACGCTGCACTTCCTCCACGAGATCTACTGGGTGCTCCCGGAGAAGCCGCGCGCGGCGGGGGATGCGTGGAAGAGCAAGACGGGAGCCTGGGCCATCCGCTCCCCCGGCGACCGGAAGCTCCCGCAGCGCGTGAAGTTCGAGCGAGTGGAGACGGACGCGACAGGCGGGTCGTACGCCGTGCTGACGTTCACCTCCGACATGCCGCCCGCGGGCGCCGGGAGCGGCGGCGCCGCCGCCCTCTCGAAGGCCGAGGGCGCCCACACCGGCTTCCTCCGTTACGAGCTCGCGACGCGGCTCGTGCGGGAGTACCAGGACGAGACGAAGTGGGCGAACCACTTCTCCGTCGGCGGACCCATGGGCCGTTCGGAGCAGGTCATGGGCAACGTCTACGCGACCCGGATCACCGTCGCGCGGACCGGCGATGACTCCGGCCCTCTGCCAGCGGACCTTGCCCCGGCCGGGGCGGACGGCGCGGCGGAGGATGAAGAGCACGCCGACGACTGACCCGCGTTTCGCCGGGTGGTGTCAACGGAATCGCGGTCGTGAGGCGAGGCCCTTCGACGTGACCCTCGCCGATGAGATCGCGGACGGCCCCTCGACCATGGCCGCCTGTCGGGGCCGAGGATGATCTCTGCGTTGCGACCCTGTGCACCGACAGGCTGCTGGCACGTATCGGGCGGGTCCGGCCCGCCGGCCGGGAGGTCACCGGTCCCGCAGGTCGATCTCCACGTCGACGCCGGGCCGCGCCGTGACGGCAGCCTCGAGCCTCCGTCCGCCGGCGCTGGCGCCCACCTCGATCGCGCAGGGCAGCGCGGGGACGTTGGCGATCCGGAACGAGCCGTCCGCCGCGACCTCGCCCCGCACGCGAAAGCCCGGCCCGGCGGCCGCGACCGAGTACTCCCTCGCGCCGGCGGGGGCGAGGATCCGCCCGCGCACCGTGGCCCCGGGCGCGAGTTCCGCGCGGACCTCTCCGCCGCCCGCGCGCAGGCCGTTCAGGTACGCGACGCCACCCGCGGCCTGATAGAAGAACGTGAAGGTCCGGTCCGGCGGGAGGTCCGTGAACCGTGCGAGCCCTTCCTCGACGAGCCCTAAGGTCTCTTCGTCCCCCGGCTCCATCGTGAGGAAGGCGGGATGGCCGGCGGGACCCACCCGGTCGCCGGGCGGTACCCATCCGGCGATCCGCACGGTCAGCGTCCGACCCTCCCGGTAGCGCAGGTTGACGTCCTGTGCGCCGGCCGTCGCCCAGCGATGGTCGTCCTCCCCCCAGAATCGAGGCGCGAAGTAGACGTAGTCCGAGCACCGCCGCTCGACGGCGATCCGCACCGAGCAGGGTGGAAGCGGCCCGATCCGGAACGACCCGTCGGCGCAGACCGGGAACGGGCCGCATCGGGCCTCCCCGGTCGGGTCGTCCGAGACCGAGACGATCCGGACCCGGCGGTCCGTCACGGGCGCGCCGCTCTCGTCGAGGACCCGCCCGCGGATGAAGAGAGCGGTGCGGAGAGTGACCTCGACGGCTCCCGGCGTCACGGACCGCTTCACGGACGGGATCAGGTCGGGGCGGTCTGGTGGCGGGGAGACCTCGAGATCGATCCGGCGCCCCTTGGCGAAACCCCGTATCACGGCCACGCCGTCCGGGCCCGTAGTCAGCCAGCATGCGGAGTGGTGGGGGTCGACGCGGGCGTTCCCGATCGGCCGGCCCTCACCGTCCCGGACCGTGACGTGAAGCGTGTCCCCGATCCCCAGCCGGATCGTGAGGTCGTCCTCGCCGCCCCGTGCCAGTACCCTGTCGGGGTGCGCGAAGCCCGGAGGGGCGAGGATGTTGAGGCGGTAACGGAAGTCGCCGAGTCCCGCGATCCGGAAACCCCCGTCCGCGGCGGATCGGGCATCTCCGTGGAGGCCGCCGACGCCTTCATTGCCCCAGGCCTCGATCCGGGCGCCTCCGGTGGCCTCGCCGTCGGGCCCGATCAAGCGGCCGGAGATGGCGAGCTGGGCGGGCAGCCGGACCTCGACGCGGCCCGGGAACGGCACCGGGCCGCCCGCGACCACGCCGAGCGGGAGCGGGGCGCCGGAGTGGTCGAGGGCCTCGGCAACCTCGTACCAGACGGATTCCGGGACTCTCTCCCGGAACCGCAGTCGGGCCTCCCCGTCGATGACCTCGGCGAAGGCCGTGACGACCTCGGCCCATTCCTCGCGACCGGTCCCGTCCGTCACGCGGGCCCGCGCGCGGGGGACCGGCCGGCCCTCCGGGTCGAGGACGAGGATGGTGAACTCTCCGGCCCGGCTGGCCGGGTCCGTCCCGAGGGCGATCTCCACTCCCTCCGCGCCGGCCGCGAACTCGCCGCGCGCGGTGTACTCCGTGCCCTCCTCCCGGAGCGACGCGGTCAGGACGACCCGGCCCGGAGCGAGCGGCGACATCCGGAACGAACCGTCCTCCCCGATCGGCACCCGGAGCGTCCGGCCGAAGGGAGGCCCCCCGATCGGCGTCTCGACCGACCCGAATCGCGCCGGACGGCCGTCGGGCCGTTGCACGCGGCCGGTGATCGCGAGGCCGGGCGTGAGCGTGATCGCCGCGGCCCCGTCCGCCTCCGAATCGGCGACGTGGCTCTCCGCGGCGAGATCGAGACAGTCCGGGTGGGAAGCCGAGATCCGGAGTTCCGCGGGCGGAAGGGGGCCGAGGCGGACGCGTCCCTCCGGGCCCGTTCGCCCCGACACCTCTCCGCCGCCGCCCGAGCCCTGGTGGGTGAAGGTCGCGCGCACGACGGCGCCCTCGAGCGGGCGGTCCGGACCGGTCGCGAGGACCGTGACATCGACGAACCGGCCCCGCACCATCCGGATCGCGACGCGGGCGACGTCCGCGGGACTCCCGGTCCAGGCGATCGCCTCGGCGGCGGGACGGCCGGGGGCGCGGACGGTGAAGAGACACGGTCGACGCGGCGGGAGTGAGTCGAACCGGGCGATTCCCGCCGCGTCCGAGACCGCCGAGACATCGGCGATGCACGACCGGAAGACCTGCCGCAGGCACGCGCGCACGACGGCGCCCGTGATCGGGGCGCCCGCCGCGTCCGACACCTCGACCTCGGCGCGGGCCGCCGGCCCGACGCGCAGCGTGACCTCGCGGGGGCCGGCGGAGGCCGGCAGTTCCTCGCAGGCGGAGGTGGCCCAGCCGGCTCCGAGGGCGCCGATCCACACCCTGAGCGGCGGCGCCTCCGGGAACCGGAAACGCCCGCCGGCATCGGAGAGGGCGGTGGTGGAGAGACCGATGGGGTCCGGGGTCAGTTCGAGGACGTCGAGGAGCACACGCAGGCCGGCGACGGGCCGGCCATCGGCGGCGGAGACCACGCGACCCGAAACCCCCGCGGCCGGTGTGAGGAAGACGTCGATGACGTCGCGCTCCGCGGGCACCTCGAGCCGGCCGGCGGCATGGCCTTCGGCCCACGCCGTCAACTCCCTCCCCTCCCGGGGCACGCGGACGCGGAACCGCCCGTCGGCGCCCGTCACGACGCGCCGGGAGAACCGCCCCCCGTACGCGTCCCCTTCGGCGAGGACCGTGGCCTTCCCGATCGGCGAGCGGGTCGCGGCGTCGAGGACGCGGCCCGTGAGGTCCGCCGCGGAGGCGTCCACCACGAACGTGCGTTCCTCCGGATCGGGCAGGCGCAGGACCGGACTGACGAAGAGGCCGTCGTCCTCGACGAGGAAGAACACGCGGGTCGCGCCGGCCGGGAGCCCGCAGACTTCGAACCGGCCCGCGGGGTCGGTCCTGCGCCCCGGGAACGGCATCGCCGGCCGATCGAGGCCGTCGTCCGGGGCGGCCGCGACGAGGGCTGAGAACGGGGTGCCGTCCGCGTGGACGGCCCGGCCCCGCAGGACATGCGCCGCGGCCGGGAGGTCGAGGAGGACCTCCGCCCGCGCGCCCGCGCACTCGATCGCCACGGTCGCGGTCGCGGCGGCGCCGTCCTCGCCGGTGGCGTGGACGAGGAAGGCGCCGGTCGCGAGACCGTCGAAGGCGAACCGCCCGTCGTCGGCGGCGGAAGCGACGGCGCGGGGCGTGCCGTCGCCGCAGGGTGCGCGGATCCTCGCGAGCCGGCCGGCGCCGGGAGGCACGGAGTACAGGCTGACCGTTGCGGCGGCGGGGTGGCCGGCGCGGCGGACCACGCCGAGGACGGCGCCCGTCGGAGCGGCCTCGGCGGCCAGAGGGGGGTCCGGCCAGTGGGGCTCGAGTTCCTCCGTGGCGACCCGGGGAGGGGCCATTGGAGCCGCGGCGAATCTCGCGATGGCGATCACGGCGGCGCCGACCGCGGCGACGAGGACGAGGAACGCGACGATGCGCACGGGTGCCTTCTCCATGCCCGTTACGAACGCGCGGGAGACCCGTCGGTTCGCGGGGAAGGCGCTTCCGGCGGCTCGCTCTTCGGCCGGCGGAAGAGGGAGAGGCTCCCGGAGCGCTTCCACGACCGGTTCCTCACCCGGGGATACCGGGGCCTCGGACGGCCGGATGGGGGGGGGCTCACCCGAACTGGCCGCCGGTTGGGCTCGAAGGCGATCTCGGCATTGTGCCGAGGCTGCCCCGACGGGCCCCTACACGTCGGCGAACCGCTCCTCCACCGCGGGGTCCTCCGCCGCGTACGATCCATCCACGTAATCCCTGACTCTCGTGTCGCCGTAGAGGTGGTGGAGGAACCACGAGACGAGGTAGAGCCTCGTCTTCTTCCTCTGCTCCTCGGAGGAGACGCAGGTGGAGGGGTTGTAGTCGATCGCGAAGAGCACGCTGTCGGAGTAGTTCGTGTGGCAGTGCCCGTCGATCCGCAGGAACATCTTCGGCTTCGGTCCGGGAGCGTACCAGGTGCTCTTCGAGGTGGCCGGCGTCACGATCGAGTCCTCCGATCCGGTGAGTACCAGCATCGGCGGCCACAGGCCCGTCGAGGTGTCGGCGGAGATCGCCCCTCCCGGACCGGCCAGCGCCGCGGGGGCGATCCCGGCGCACGCCTTGATCCTCCCTCCGCTCGCGGCGCGGGTGGCGGTCACGATCGAGACCCCGCCTCCCAGCGAGTGGCCGAAGATCCCGAACCGGTCCGTTGCCAGTCGACCGAAGAACCGGGAGCCGGAGTCCGCGTCCTGGGCCACGAGCCAGTCCACGTACCCGAGCGCGGTCCGGATCTCCTTCTCGTGGTCCGCCCCGAACAGCGGGTCCTGGTGGTCTCCCACCAGCACGACGAACCCCCATGACGCGAGCTTCCGCCCATACTCCACGTAGTTCGAGGCGCGCAGCGAGAAGCCATGGATGAGCACCACCGGCGAGTACTTCCCGGTCGTGCCGGTGAGGCCCCCGGCGGTGCCCGGCCAGTACACCACCGAGCTGTTCGGGGCGAGTCCTTGAGGAGCCGCCGGCAGGCTGACGACCGCCGACGCGACGGTGAAGGGACCGTCACCATCCACCCCGGCGAGCCGGGTCTCGGGCTTCGGGTCCGGCCCGGGGTCCGGTGGCGGGGGAGGAGGCGGAGGCGGCCAGGGATCCGGGTCCCCGGGTGGGGGATCGCCCAGTGTCGTTCGATCGCCGGGGAAGACCCCGATGAGGAGCGCGGGCCCGCCGCCCTGGGCCGTCAGGACCAGGCCCCGACCGCTGTACCAGCCGATGTCGGGCGCCTCACCGGCGCGGAGGAGCCGCCGGAAGCCTCCCTTCCCGGCACGGTTCGCCGTGAAGCTACCGAGGAACATTTTCCCGTCGTTCCCGTGGAGGTCGTAGCTCCCCGCGGGCACGAGTCCCATGAATCGCGCCCGGAGCGCTGCTCCCTTCCGACCGGTGACGACCTGCAACTCCCCCACCGGGCCACCCGCCGTCGGTCCGGCGGGGGGTACCAGCCCGGCCTTTTCGCGTCCGGCCGGCCCCGCGATGGCAGGGCCCGAAGTCAGGATCGGGACCAGGAGGATGATCAGAGAGCGCAGCATGGCGCGGATCCTACCATGCACCGCCCGCCACGCTCACTCGTACCGGAGGACGAAAGTCATCTCGACCCGCCCCCGCAGGGTCTCCGCCACGGGGCAGGTGCGGGTAGCCCGTTCGAGGATCGCCCGCTCTTCCGTCGGCAGGATGGAATCGCACGAGAGGCGCGCGATCCTCCGGGGCGGGTCCGGTGCCATCTCCTTGACCATGACAGAACGGGGCGTTCGGGTTACCCTCGGGGCAGTGGACGCCGCGGCCCTCCCGTTCCCCGATCGAGACCTGCTCGCCGAGTGCGCGCTCTGCCCGCGCGAGTGTCGCGCCGCCCGGAGCGCCGGGGAGCTCGGCTGGTGCCGCACCGGGGCCGACCTCTCCCTGGGGGCGATCTGCCTCCACCGCGGGGAGGAGCCGGCGATCGGCGGCCGGCACGGGATCGCGAATCTCTTCTTCACGCGCTGCAACCTCTGCTGCGTCCACTGCCAGAACCACGAGATCAGCCGCACGCGGGGCCCGATCGAGGAGAGGGAGACGACGCTCCGGGAGGCGCTCGACGAGGTGGAGGCGCTCCTCGCCGGGGGCGTGCGCCACGTCGGCTTCGTCTCCGCGAGCCATGCCGTGCCGCAGGCCCTCGGTCTCCTCCGAGCGCTGGCCGAGCGGCGGCCGCGTCCGGTCCTCGTCTGGAACAGCAACGCTTACGAGAAGCCGGAGACCCTCCGGATGCTCACGGGGCTGGTGGACGTCTTCCTGCCGGACTTCAAGTACGCGGACGGGGACCTCGCGGAACGGCTTTCCGGGGCGCCGGACTACCCGGAGGTCGCCGCCCGGGCGATCCGGGAGATGGCGCGCCAGAAGGGGACGAACCTCCTCCTCGACGACGGGGGGCTCGCGGAATCGGGCCTCCTCGTGCGCCACCTCGTTCTGCCGGGCCACGTGGAGAACAGCCTCGCCTGCCTGCGCTTCCTCGCCGCGGACCTCGGTCCCTCCGTTCCGATCTCGCTCCTTGCGCAGTACGAGCCGATCCCGGCGGTAGCGGGCGACCCGGACCTCGGGCGGCGCCTTCGCCCGGAGGAGTACGAGGCGGTGGTGAAGGAGGCCGTGCGCCTCGGCTTCTTCCGCGGCTACACCCAGTCCCTCGCCGAGGCCCCGGCGCACTACTCGCCGGCGTTCCGGTCCCGCCACCCCTTCGAGGAGCACGATCGGCGGTAGCATCCGGGAACGGGACGCTCAGCCCTCCCGCTCCTCGGTCTCCTTCCCGCCGCGGCGCGGCCTGCGGACGGCGTGCGGAGGGCCCGGTCCGCCGGACGGGGAGTTCACGGGCGGCGGGGGAGAGGGCGGACACCGGGAACCGGCCCGGGAGCCGAAGAAGGCCGCATCACCCGCAACGGGAGTCCGCCAGCAGCCTGTCGGCGCCAGGGACGATCTCTGCGGCGCGACCCCTGGCCCCGACAGGCTTGGGCGACATCGCAGATCGCCGCGCGGTCCCGGCGCTCGCGGCGGCTCTCGGCGACCCCGCCGACATCGTGCGGGAGCGCGTCGTGGAGGCCCTGTCGGCGATCGGCGACCCCGCGGCCACGGAGCCGCTCATCCGGGCTCTCGACGACGGGGAGTGGGTGGTCCGTAGCCTCGCCGCGAGTGGTCTCGGGGACCTCCGCGATGCCCGGGCGGTCGGGCCGCTCGTGGGGTTGCTTGGCGACGAGGACGAGTACGTCCGGACCCGCGCCGTGGAGGCCCTCTTGTCCATCGGGGGCCGGACCGCGCACGAGCCCTTGTCCCGGGCGCTCGGGGACGAGTCGCCGGAGGTCCGGATCGCGGTCCTCTCGGCGCTGGCGACCCTCGGGGGAACGGATGCGATTCCCCTGCTCACGCGCGCCCTCGGGGACGGGGACGAGAGCGTCCGAAAGAATGCCGCGCGTGCCCTCGATCAGGCCCGGAAGGCGCCCGGCGAGGCCGCCGGGGGCTAGCCCGTCGGCAGAGGCCCTCATCCGCGCAGCAGCCCCTCGGCGACGGGCTGCTGGTATCCGACCTGCGGGCGGGTGGATACCGTGGCCGACCAGAGGTTCCGGGTAGGTGGACGCGCGTCGAAGTGCCGGTGCCGCCGAGGCTCCATGCGGATCTCATCCGCGACCACCCAGGGCGCAGTACCGGCCCCGCCGGCCGCGAGGAGCGATCCGGCCGGGGCCGCCTCCGTCCTGTCCGGCGGCCGGCGGGATCTGCCTCCTCCCAGGGCGGCTCCTATCCGTCGGTCCGGTCGGCGAACCACCCGGAGATTTCGAAGGTCACTGGTTGCGGGCAGTCCCGAGGGAAGTCTCGCGAGCACCCGGGGCGGATCATGGTCTGACCCCGTCTTTCCCTCCGAACGGGGCGGCCTCCGGCTTGCTCGGAGGCAACCTCTGGTTCATCCGAGCGGCTTTCAGTGCCCTTGCACCCGTCCAAACGTCCGCTATAATCCCGCGAATGTCCTCTCCCCGCCAGACCTGCTGGGACCTGATCCGGGGAGCCGCCTCAGGTCGGAGCGAGGACCGTGACGAGTTCGCCCGCCGCTATCTCCCGATCGCCCGGGCCTACCTTTGCACCCGCTGGGAGGGCACCAGCCTGGTGCAGTCGGTCGAGGATGCCGTGCAGGAGGTCTTCCTCGACTTCTTCCGGAAGGACGGGGCCTTCGACCGTCTGGACGAGCAGGCGGAGGGCGGATTCAAGCCCTACTTCTACGGGGTCGTGCGGACCGTAGCCCTCCACTTCGAGACACGCCGGGCCCGCCGGCACGAGCACGAACCCCAGCAGGCGGTGGACTCCGCGCTCATCGCCTCGCGCGAGACCTCGCTCTCCACGCTCTTCGACCGCGCGTGGGCCTTGTCGCTCGTGGATCAGGCGGTGGAGAGCCATGGCGAGTGGGCGAAGGCGCGCGGCGCCGAAGCCCTCCGGCGCGTGGAACTGCTCCGGCTCAGATTCCAGGATGGACTTCCGATCCGGGACATCGCGGCGAGGTGGAACGAGGAACCGGCACGGGTCCACAAGGAGTACGCGAAGGCCCGCCGGGAGTTTCGCGAACGTCTTTACGATGTCGTCGCGGCCCACGGTCCGGGCACTCCCGGCGAGATCGAGCGGCGAGTCGCCGGGCTGCTGGCTGCGCTGAGATAGGCCAGCCGGGGACCGGCAGATGGGGGGGGGCATGGCCGAACCTCGGGAAGAGACCTCCCGGAACGAGGACCGGGACGATGCCCAGGCGCTCGATGCGGCCCTGGGTGCGGTTTTCCGCCTTCGCCCTCGTCGGAGCGACAGCGTTCTTGCGTCTCTGTCCATACCTCCGGCAGGGGGTCCGCACCTCCATGTCGAGGATGGCCTGTCGGCCGGCGACGGGAAGACCCCCACGTACTCGCACTACGACTTTCACGAGGAGATCGGCCGCGGAGGCGTGGGGATCGTGCTCAAGGGTGTGGACATCGACCTCGGCCGCGAAGTCGCGCTCAAGGTCCTCCGTCCGGAGTTCCTGCACCATCCGCAGGCGCTGGCGCGCTTCGTCGAGGAGGCCCAGATCGAGGGGCAGTTGCAGCACCCTTCGATCGTGCCGGTCTACGAGTTGGGCGTGCAGGCGGACGGATGCCCGTTCTTCGCCATGAAGCTGGTCAAGGGGCAGACCCTCGGCGCGCTGTACGAGGCGCGGGAGTCCCCTGCCGTGGAACGTCGCCGCCACCTCGCGATTTTCGAGCAGATCTGTCAGGCCCTGGCGTTCGCACACGCGCACGGCGTGATCCACCGCGACCTCAAGCCCTCGAACGTGCTCGTCGGCTCCTTCGGCGAGGTCCAGGTCGTCGACTGGGGTCTTGCCAAGGTATTGGGTCGGGAGAAGGGCGGGTTCGCCGTCCAGACGGTACGCACCAGCGGACCGGCCCCCGAAGCGGTCTCGCTGCCCGGCATGATCATGGGCACCCCCGAGTACATGCCCCCGGAGCAGGCCAGGGGCCGCGTCGAGGAGGTGGACACGCGTTCCGACGTGTTCTCTCTCGGAGCGATCCTCCTCGAGCTCCTGACGGGGTTCCCCCCGTACGCGGGCGAGCGGCGGGACAACCTGGTCCGCGCGGAGCGCGGCGACCTGGACGAGGCATTCCGCCGCCTGGACGCGTGCGATGTGGACGCCGAGCTGAAGATCCTGTGCCGCTCCTGCCTCGCCCGGCAAAGAGAGGACCGGCCGGCGGACGCGCGAGTCCTCGCCACGGGGATCGCGGACCACCTCTCCGCCGTCGAGGAACGGGCGCGACGGGCCGAGCTCGAGGCGGCGGAATCCCGCGTGCGCGTCGAGGAGGAACGAAGGGTCCACCGGCTCACCATCGCCCTGGCCGCCACGGTGCTCCTCGCCGCGCTGATCGGAGGAGGAGCACTCCTGTGGCGCGAGACCGAACGTCGCGCCCGCGGCGAAGAAGCCTCGCGGGTCGTGGCCGGTGCGGAAGGTGAGGCCCGCGAGCTCTGGGGCGAAGCTCGCAATTCACCTGCCGGTCACCTCGAGCCCTGGGACAAGGCGCTGCTGGCCGCGCGGCGGGCCCGGGAGGTCGCCGAGACGGGCGGCGCGCCGCTACCGGTGCTCGCCGCCACCGGGCAGCTCCTGACCGGACTGGAGGCGGAGCATCGGAAGGCCCGGGACGCCGCGCGACAGCAGGCGATGGACGACCGGATGATCTCGACGCTCGAGACGGTGCGGGCCTCCCGGGGAGTGCTGCTGAACTTCCTCGACGCCGAGGCCCGCTACATCGACGCCTTCCGGCAGTACGGGATCGACCCCGAGAGCTCGGACATCGATGCCGCCGCGGAGGCCGTTCGGGTCTCCCGGATCGCGGACGATCTCTGCGCCGCACTCGACGACTGGATGGAGCTGCGTGCACGATACGGAGGAGCCCTGACCGAGAAGGCGCGAACGCTGGCCCGCCTGGCGAACGCCGCCGACCCCGACGAATGGCGCGCCCGTGTGCGTGAGGCGGCAATGGCCGGCGACAAGGACCGTCTGCTGCGGCAGCGGGCGGACGTCGACACGGGGCGGCTGCCCCCCGGCTCCGCCCTCCTGCTCGCGCGGGCGCTGGCCGCCGCCGAGAACCGGGAGGAGGGGATCCGGCTCCTGCGGGAGTCCTGGGCATCGCACCCCGCGGATTTCTGGGTCAACTACCAACTCGGCGTCTGGCTCGCCGGCCTGGCGAGGCCCGACTCGAACGAGGCGCTGGGCCACTTTCGGGCCGCACTCGGCGCGAGGCCCGACAGCGTAGAGGTCCGGCTCCAACTGGGCCGGACCCTCGCTGCGATGCAGCGGTACGACGAAGCGATCGCTTCGTTCGAGTCCGCACTGGCACTGAAGCCGGAGTTCCGGGCACCGCACGCCTTCGCCCTCCACGCGCTGCTACAGAAGGGGAAGCTCCCGGAGAGACTGCCGGAACTCGAGGAGAAGGCGCGTGCGCACCCGCGGGACGCCGTGAGCCAATGGCGGCTGGCCATGTCCCTCGGGAACCTCGGCCGGCGAGCCGAGGCCATCGAGGCCTTCCGGCGGACGATCGCGATCGAGCCGGGCTTCGCGCTCGCCCACAGCGGACTGGCGTTCAATCTGTGGTACGAGGGCGACCTGGCCGCCGCGGAACGGCACATGGCGATCGCTGCGGGGCTCGAGCCCTACAAGCCGCAGTGGTGGCAGAACCTCGGCTCGCTCCGCTCTGGCCTGGGGGACGCCCAGGGTGCACTCGCGGCCTGTCGCGAAGCCCTTCGCGCCGACCCCACGGATCCTCAGAACCACGGTGCGCTCCTGGTGGCCTGGGTGCAGGCCGGGGAGCCGGCGCGGGCCTCCGACGCGTACGTGGAGGTGTGCCGGCGTTTCGCGGGACACCCTGTGCTGGCCCAGCTCGGGTTCTTTCTCTCCTGGGACCTGCCTTCTCGCCGGAAGCTCCTGGCCGCCCGCCGGGTCGCGATCGAGGCGCTGCAGCGGCTCCAGGAGCTGCTGACCGAAGCGTCAGGAGTGGAGGCGGGTTCCCTCTGGAACCAGATTGGAGTTCTCAACTGCGACGTTCTCTACGACTTCGAGGAGGCCGCGCGCGCCTTCGCCCGGGCGATCGAACTTGATCCTCTCGGGGATCGCAGCCCGGTCCGCAACCTCGCGATCGCCCGGTCTCGGCTGGGGCTTGTCAGCGAGTCTCTGGAGAGCCAGCGGGAGTACGTGCAGGCGAGGCCGGAGGACGCAAAGGGACGGTACGCGCTGGCGTGGATGCTCATCGCGACCGGCGCGGCCGACGAAGCGCTCCCTGAGTTGGCCGAGGTGATCCGGTTGGATCCCGCGGAGACCTGGGCCAGCTTCAACCGCGGGATGATCCACCTCTACCGGGGTGGATTTGAGGACGGGATGGCCGATCTGAAGCGGTATCGACAGGGTTCGCGGTGGCCTGCCGGGCGGCCGGTCTCTGACGTCGAGTGGGAGGCCTATGTCCTTGGACTCGCCGAGGCGGCCAGGCGGTGGCCCGACTATGCCGCCGGCTCCTGGGCGCCAGCCACCGCCCGCGAGCACCTGGCCCTCGCGGACCTCCTGTATCAGGTCTCACACCACGACCTCGCGATCAGGGAATTCGAGAAGGCCTTCGACGCGGAGCCGGGCCTCGCGGACGAGGTCTGCCCGTGGCACACCACCTACTTCTGGGCGGAAGTTGCGGCGGACTCCTGCGGATCGTGGGCGACGGGCTACGGAGGCCCGGTGGCGCCCGCAGCAGCGGAAGCGTCTGCCGCCCGGGAGTCGACCCGCCGTTGGCTGGGGACCGCACTCGATCGCTGGGAGCGGGCGCTCGAAGGGGAGCCGGGCCCCGGACCCGCGGAAGCGGCCCAGGCCATGGCGCGCGCCGGGCGGGACCCGGTCCTCGCCTGCATCCGGGAAGACCGGTACCTGTGCGAGTACCCGCCCGCCGAACGGGACGCCTGCCGTGCTCTCTGGGCGCGCGTGGAGTCCCTCCTCGAGCGGCTCGAGGACCAGGGACGCTAGCAGCCTGTCGGGGCCAAGGCCGATCTCTGCGGTGCGACCCTTTACCCCGACAGGCCACCAGAGGGGCTCCGATCTGGA
>JALOQY010000020.1 GCA_025459285.1 Planctomycetota bacterium
CAACGAGGCCGCGCGGGATTGTTGCTCACGCTCTGAGCGGGATCTGCTCGTGGTCGAGGGGCTGCAGGTTTCCTACCCGCTCGCCGGCGGACGGGAGGCCCGGGCGGTCCGGGGAGTGTCGCTGACCGTCCGCCGCGGAGAAGTGCTGGCGCTCGTGGGCGAGTCGGGGTCGGGGAAGACGAGCGTCCTGCGGGCGATCCTCCGCCTGTCGAAGGGGCGGGTGGAGGGGCGGGTTCGCTTCTCGGGCCTCGACCTGCGGGCGATCCGGGGCCAGGCGCTGCGGGAGGCCCGGCGGCGGATGCAGCCGGTCTTCCAGAACCCCTACGCCTCCCTGAACCCCCGTCTGACGGCGGGGGCGGCGGTGGCGGAGCCGTTCCTGATCCACGCCCGGGCCGGTCGCGCCGAGGCCGCCGCGCTGGCCGCGGCGCTGCTCGAGCGGGTCGGCCTCGACCCTTCGCACCACCCGGGCCGCCGGCCCGCGGAGTTCTCCGGCGGGCAGCGCCAGCGCATCGCGATCGCCCGCGCCCTGGCCGCGGAGCCGGAACTGCTGCTGCTGGACGAGCCGGTGAGCGCACTCGACGTCTCGGAGCAGGCGCGGATCCTGAACCTGCTCGCGGATCTGCGCGCGGAGCGCGGCCTCGCGTACCTGCTGGTGACCCACGACCTGTCGGTGGTCCGCCACGTCGCGGACCGCATCGCGGTGCTGTACGCGGGCCTCGTCGTGGAAGAGGGTCCGGCCGCGGCGGTCCTCGCGCGGCCGGCCCATCCCTACACCCGGGCGCTGCTGGCCGCGGCGCCCGTGGCGGATCCCGGGCGGGCGCCATCGACCGTGCCGGTGCGCGGCGAGCCGCCGGACCCGGCGGCCCCGCCGGCGGGATGCTCGTTCCATCCGCGTTGCCCGCGGGCCGATGAGGGTTGTGCCGAGCCGACCTACGCTCCCGCGCTCACGGCGGCATCGCCGGACCATCTCGTCGCGTGCCGGCGCCCGCCGCTATAATCCCGCTTCCACGCCGAATGGGAGCACCTTCCGATGTCGAGAATGCCCGCCGTCCTCGTCCTTTCCCTGGCCCTGGCGACCGTGGCCGAGGCGAACCCGGACGGGATCACCGTCCGCACGCTCGGAAACGGCCTCGCGGTCGTCGTGAAGGAGGACCACAGCAAGCCGCTCGCGGCGCTGCGGATCTACGTCCGCACGGGGGGCGCGCTGGAGATGGAGTACCTCGGCTGCGGGATCTCCCACTACTACGAGCATCTGCTGTCCGGGGGGACCACCACGAACCGGAGCGAGGCGGAATCCTCGAAGATCCTCCAGGAACTGGGCGGCCAGAAGAACGCCTACACGGCCTTCGACCACACCTGCTACCACATCCTCACGCACCGCGATTTCATCGGTCGCGCCATCGACCTCTACGGGGACTGGATGGTGAACAACACCCTGGACCCGGCGGAGGTTGCGCGGGAGAAGGGCGTGATCCTCCGCGAGATCGACATGGGGGAGGACGAGCCGCGGCGCGTCCTCGGCAAGCTCCTGAACGAGACGATGTACCGGGAGGCGCCCCTGCGCGTCCCGAACATCGGCTACCGCGAGAACTTCGCGCGCCTCACGCGGGACGACCTCGTGCGCTACTACCGGAACCGCTACGCTCCCGACAACGCGGTGGTGGCGGTGGCCGGCGATGTCGATCCGGAGGAGATCTTCCGGGCCGTGGAGAAGGCGATGGGCCACTGGGAGCGCCGGCCGCTCCCCGTCGTCCACCTGAAGGCCGAGCCGCGCCAGACCGCCCCCCGGTACGCCGAGAGGGAGCACGACGTGAAGCAGGCCATGGTGCGCATGGCCTGGCCGACGATCGATCTGTTCCACGAGGATCTCTTCGACCTTGACATGATCTCGGCGGTCCTTTCGGAGGGGAAGTCCAGCCGCCTTCGCCGGAAGCTGGTGGAGGAAGCGGGCCTGACGGACTCGATCGACACGTGGTCGTGGACGCCCTGGTACATGCCGGGCGCGTTCGGGATCGCGTTCCAGGTGCCGGCGGAATCGCTCGAGCGGGCGATCGGGATGGTCCGGGAGGAGATCCGGCGGATCCGGGAGGAACCCGCGACACCCGCCGAGGTCGAACGGGCGAAGACCCTGCTCGTGTGCCGCCACGAGGCCGGTCTGCAGAAGGTGGAGGACCAGGCCGCGCAGGCGGGGATCGATCTCCTGACCACCGGGGACCCCCGGTTCAGCGCGCGCTACGTCGAGCGGATCCGGGCCTACCGGCCGGACCGGATGGCGGGCGTCGCCGGGCGGTGGCTCCGGGACGACGGCCTCTCGATCGTGGTGCTGCGGCCCCGCGGATCCCCGGCGGCCGGCGCGGCCGGGGCGCCGAGGGAGGAGTCGGGATCCGGCTCGGTGCGGGAGGCGACGCTCGGAAACGGGATGCGGCTCGTCGTTCGCCGTGTCCCGGGGATCGTCCCCGTGGGAGTTGAAGTCTTCTTCCATGGCGGCCTGCGGGCGGAACCGGCGGGGAAGAACGGGGTCTCGAACCTGACCGCCCGACTGCTGCTCCGCGGGACGGCGAAGCGATCGGCGGCGGAGATCGTCGATGCGCTGGAGGAGCGGGGCGGGTCGATCTCCTCGCAGAGCGGGAACCACACGATCGGGCTCTCCGTGACCCTGCCGCGCGGAGCCGAGGATCTGCCGGCGGCGACGGAGGTTCTCGCCGACATCCTCGGGGGGGCCTCGTTCCCGGAGGGGGAGTTCGAACGGGAGCACCGGATCGCGGTGATGCTGGCGGCCCGGCAAGGGGACGTCTGGCAGTCGGAGGCGTTCCACTTCGCCCGCCAGGAGGCCTTCGGGGACGGCCCTTACGGCCACCCCGCGGGGGGAACGCCCGAGAGCCTCGCGGCGGTCACGCGGGCGGACGTGCTCGCCTTCGCCCGCCGATGGGTCGACCCGCGCGGGATGGTCGTGTGCGTGGCGGGGGAGGTGGATCCGGAGGCGACGCTCGAGCTGCTCGGGAAGGCGTTCGGCGGTCTCGCCGGGCCTTCGTCCTATGCGCCGCCCGCCCCGCCCGCCCCGGAGTGGGCCGGGGGCTCCTTCCCCGCGGATCGATTCGCCTTCCGGGGGAATGCGAAGACGCAGGCGGTGCTGACGATCTCCTTCGCCGGACCGGCCTGGGCGGAGGTCGCGGATCGCGCGGCCCTCACCGTGGTCGATGCCTTCACTTCGGGACTCGGCCTGCCATCGGGCTGGTTCCACGAGGCGCTGCGCGGCGGCGAGCAGTCGCTCGTCTACTTCGTGCACCTGTCGGTCTTCACGGGGCTCGAGGGCGGGCTCTCGTACGTGATGACGCAGACCCGGCCGGATCTGCTCGGGAAGGTCTTCGATCTCACGATGGCGCAGGTCGCCCGACTGCGGCGCGGGGAGTACACGGACGAGGAGATCGCGATCGGCAAGGCGGTGGCGATGGTGGCGGCGCCGGCGGACCTCCAGACCGTGAACGACCTGGCCCAGACCGCGGCGCTCGGCGTCCTTTACGGGGTCGGCCACGACTTCGAGGCCCGGTACGAGGCGGCGGTGCGGGGGGTGACGCGCGCCGACATCGAGCGGGTGGTGAAGCGGTACTTCGGGCGCAGTGTGGTCACCGTCACGGGCTCCCCGGAGGTCGAGAAGGTCTTCGAGTCGCTGCGCTGACAGCCTGTCGGGGTAAAGGGTCGCAGCGCAGAGATCGTCCTTGGCCCCGACAGGATGCTAGACCGGCAGGCCGAAGTCGGTGCGGAGGATCGCCGCGAGTTCGTCGAAATGCCGGATCTCGAAGTCCGGGGGAACGGCGGAGGGCAGATCGCCGTGCTTGCCCGTCCCTCGGCGGCGAACGGCGATCATGCCGGCACGCTTGGCGGGCTCGATGTCGGTGACGGGATTGTCGCCGACGAACATGACCTCGCCGGGGGCGAACCCGATGGTGTCGAGGGCCCGCCGGTAGAACTTGGGGTTGACCTTCGAGATCGCGAACTGGTCGGAGATGAAGATGGCCCGCGGGTCGAGGAATTCGTAGATGCCGAGGCGGATGATCTTTTCCGCCTGCTTGACCTCGAGCCCCTCGGTGAGGACTCCGATCACAAGAGTCGTGTTTGCGCGGAGGGACCCGAGCAGGGCGTGGGCGCCCGGGAACAGGTGGAGTTCGCGGAATTTCGTCTCGTGGTAGGCGACCACGGCGGCCGCGAGGAGGATGGCGGGATTGGCGTTGCCGAGGGCGGAGGCGGGGAGCCGCCGTAGCAGTCGATCGTAGAGCTTGTCGTAGTTGGAGGGGACCTCGGAGATCACTTCCTTCAGCTCGCGGAACGCCGACTCCTCGTCGATGCCTAGCCCGTGGCGGATCATGGCGCGGATCGAATTGCGGCGGGCCGTCTCGGCGAACTCCGTGGTGGAGTACAGGGTGTCGTCGATGTCGAAGAGGACGGCCTTCAGGGGGCGCGCGGGACTCACGCCGGAAGACTATACCATCCGCCGGGCGCAGCGGTAAGGCATCGGGCGGCGGTTCGTGAGGTCGAGAAAGCACGCGGCCCGCGTCGGGAGACGCGGGCCGCGGTTCGCATGTCTTCAGGGGTCAACGCAGAGGCGAGCGGAAGCGCGCCTCCTCTTCCTCGAGATCGGTGATCCGGGTGGTCACGATGACCATCAGGTTCTCGATCTCCTTCGACGAACCCTTGCGGGAGAAGAGGAAACCGAGGATCGGGATCTTGGCGAGGAAGGGCACCTCGGACTGCATGTCCACGAGGGAGATGTTCTTGAGGCCGCCGATCACCAGGCTGCCGCCGTCGGGGACCCGCACCGTCGTCTGGGACTTCTGGATGATGAGCTCCGGGATCTGGATGGTCACCGGAGTGGTGAGGGCGCCGAGAGAGGTCTGGTAGGTGGGGATCGGGCGGATCAGCGTCGCGATCGTGGGCTGAAGCTGGAGAGTCACGTACTTGCGGTCGTGGGAGATGGTCGGCCGGACGTCGAGTGTGAGGCCGTCCTGGATGATGCCCACGATGGGGTCGGCGATGAAGGCGGTCTGCGCCACCTCCACGTCGAAGTCCTGGATGAACGAGAGCTGGTTGACCAGCGTGATGTTGGCGCGCTGGGTGTTGTAGACCGTGAGGCTCGGCGCCTGGAGGAGCCGGCCCTGGCGGGTCTTCTGAACGGCGCGGACGATGAGGGAGATGTCCGTGTCGTCGATCATGGTGTACTGGATGATGGCGCCGCCGAGCGGGGAGAGGATCGAGCCGAGGGCCCGGTCGAAGATCTGCTCGGTGCGGCCGCGGTAGTCACCGTCGCCGAAGTCGTTGTAGAAGATGCCGGCGGAGGGCTTGGAGCCGGATGCGGAGGGGAGGCCCGGGCCGCTGTTGTCGAAGCCCGCGGACGCCGAGTCTTCCAGACCGTTCGTGACGTCATCGAGATTGACCAGCGGGCCCTTCTCGCCGCCGAGTCCGCGGACGTCGACCCCGATGTCCTGGAGGAAGTCGTCGCTGACGGTGAGGAAGCGGGTCTCGATGGTCACCACGAGGCCGGCGAAGCGGCGCAGATCGTTGAGGAACCGTGCGATCTCGGCCTGGATCTCCGGGGTGTGGTTGACGACGAGCTTGTCCTCGCCGCTCGGCTGGATGCTGAAACCGCCACCTTCCCACGACTCCGGCTCGATGTTGTCGATGACGAGCTGCATGAGGTCTTCGACCCCGCCGCCGAAGATCTGTTCGCCTTCCTCGGCCTTGCCGAAGAGGGGCTGGCTGTCGTCGATTTCGGCGCCGGCCGGCTTCAGGATCAGGTTCGGGGCGATGAAGTTGGTCAGCTTGATCGTGAGGTCGCCGACCGGGTGGACGCGGAGGATGGCCTTGCCGCGCGCGCCCTCGCGGTTCGTGATGAAGACCACGCCGTTACGCATGGGACTCGAATTCGAGGGAGGTGACGGTCAGCGTGACCGGCGCGGCCTCGAGGTCCGACTTCACCTTGTCGTCAATCACGATGTTGATGTTCTTGAGCTGCCGCAGGACGTCGAGGGCCTCGGGCATCGTGGCGTTCTCGAAGGAGAAGCTCACGATCTCCTGCTGGAGCCGGTTCTTCAGAGCCTGATCGGCCGGGTCCATCTCGGAGGAGATGTCGAGGTCGGTGAGGGCTGCCGCGCGGCGGCTGATGCGGTCCCACTCGCGCTGGTTCGGCCACTCGAGCGGCCGGTCGGACCACGGGATCGTCGTGTCGCGGATGTCGATGCGCCACTCGCGGAAGCGTTCCTTGGTGGCGCGGAGGAGGCTGTCGGACATCGCGAGGTGGCGGGCCCGAACGGACTGGTCGAGGATCTCGCGGGCGCGGGCATTCATGGGATCGAGGCTCAGCACCTGTTCGGCGAGACTCTCGGCGAGATCGAACCGCTCGTTCTCGAACGCATCGATCGCCTCGGTCAGGAGCTTGTTGATCCGATCCTCGGCGGCCTGCTTGCGCTTCAGTTCTTCCTTGCGCACGTCGTCGAGGGCCTGGCGCGCACGGTCCTTGGCGAGCAGCTCTTCGTACTTGACCTTGTCCTGACGGCAGCGGAACAGGAAGTCGTTGGCGTCGCTCTTCATCGTGCCCCAGTCGATGCCGTAAGGGGCGTTGTCGATGATGGTGAGGACGTTGTCGAAGTTCTTGATCGCGTCGTCGTAGAGCTTCGCGTTGTAAGCCTTCTCACCCTCGCTGAAGTAGTGGGCGGCCTGAGCCTTCGCCTCCTGGATCTTCACTTCGTGGAGGCGCTGGAGTTCGGTCTGCGCCGAGGGGATCTCGCCGGCCCGACGGCCCTGGGCGGCGAGGATCTTCTGGTACAGCTCGATGGCTTTCTGGTTGTCGGGCTGGCGCTCCAGGGCCTTGAGGATCCACTCCTCGGCCTCGGGATAGCGTAGCTCGCCGAAGTGGGTCTCGGCCTGGCCGACATAGTAGTTGACGAGGTACTCTTCGTACTGGAGTTCCACGCGCTTCCGCTCGGCCAGCTCACGCATCCGCCGGTCGGCTTCGCTCTCGTAGGCCGGCGGCGGAGGCGCCACGGGCACGGGAGGAGGAGCCGGTGCGACGACGGGGGGAACCGGCTCGACCGTCGGGGCGGCAGGAACCGGAGGCGGAGGGGTCGGCTCGGGAGCGGGCGGAAGGGGCATCGGCTCGACGACCGGGGCGGGCCCGGGCATCGGGGCGGGCTTGCCCGGATACTTCGCGGGCTCGACGCCGGCCGCGGGGCCGGTGGCCTTCGGCTGGAACGCCGGGTACTTGGCGGGCTCCACCGGGCCGCCGGCGGGGGCGGCACCCGCGGCGGGGGCCGCGGGGTACTTGGCCGGCTCGACCCCGGGTGCGGAAGCGGGCGCCGGGACGTAGGGTGCAGGAACCGCCGGCACCACGGGCTCCGGGACGACCGGCAGGTCCGGCGCGGGCGCGGCCGGCACGACCGGCGCCTCGGGAACCGCCGGTGGAGCCGGGACGGCGGGGACGATCGGCGGTTCGGCAGGCTGCGGAGCCGGCACGGGCGCGCTGCCCGGCCGGTCTTCCATCCCCTGGTCCTTCATCAGGCGGGCGACGTACTCCTCGGTCGTGTAGGACCGGGGCGGCATCGTCGGCTCGCCACCTTCAGGCAGGTCGGTGGTGGTCGTACCCTTCGCCACGACGGGCCCCGAGGCCTTGTCCGGCGGGGCAGGCTTCTTGGGAGGCCCCCCGCAGGAGAAGACGAGCAGGGCGACGAGCGTCAGGAGGGTGAAGGCGGTCAGCAAACGCGGCATATCAAGCGTCTCCTGTGCAGCATTCCGGATGCGAACACCCCGCAGGGTGCGCGCTGCGCCTCTGTGCCCAAATGAGGTATGCCCTCGACGAGGCGGCAACTCTAGCACCGCCCCCGGGGGCTGTCAAATCGAAAGCAAGCGGAGCGAAACGATCACTTGTCATTCTGGATTCCGAGGTTATGACGGAACCGTGACACTTCGAGACGGTCGGCATCCGTGACCGCCGCGGCGTCCGCGCGGGCCAGCAGGGAGGCCGCTTCGTCGATGCGACCCTGGTGGTGCCGGAGGACGGCGAGCATGAGCCAGGTCCCGGTGTCCGGGACCACTTCCGCGACATGGCGGGACGCGACCCGATCGGCTTCGGCGAGGTCGGGGACGAGCAGCAGCGCCTGGAGCCAGAGGTCGAGGACCTTCGCTTCCCGGAGGCCGGAGTCGAAGGCGCGGCCGAAAGCCCGCGCGGCGTCCGGCCAGTGCGCCGAGTGACGATGGGCCCGGCCGAGCCAGAAGGCCACGGAGGGATTGGCGGGGGCCTCGGCGGCCAGTTCCAGGAGGCCAGCCTCGGCGGCGGGGTCGCGGCCGACGACGGAGGCGAGACGGTCGAAGCGGGCCGCAAACCGACCGTCGGGGGAGGGGAGGGCCTCGTTCTCGGCCCACGGGAGAACCCGCAGGCGCGAGCGCCCGATCCCGGCGGCGTAGGGGAAGCCGGCAAGCTCCGGAAGGCCCGTCCCGACGGGCTCGGCCAGCGGGGCGAGGGACCGGTAGCGCTCCATGGCGGCGGCGAGGGCGACGGGGACATCGGGTCGCGATGCTTCCTCCCGGGGATCCGCGGCGAGGTCGTAGCACTCCGTCCGATTCCCGCGAACGAGCTTCACGGTCCCCTCCCGCGCGGCGAAGAGTTGGGCCCAGCCCATGCGCCGGTATCCATAGAGGGTCTCGGAGCACAGCGGTCCGTCACCGGCGGGGCCGTGGAGGAGCGTCGAGGACGTGGTGGCGGCGGCGCCGGCGGCCTCGAGGATCGCCGTGGCGACCGATCCGAGGCCCACCGGGTCGGCGCGGGCGGCGCCGGCGGGGAGGCGGCCGGGCCACCGGAGGAGGAGGGGAACCCGGAGCGTGGCCTCGGTGAGCAGGTAGCCGTGGGTGGCCTCGCCGTGCTCCCCGAGCCCTTCGCCGTGGTCGGATGCGAACAGGACGAACGTGTCCGGTTCATGGCCTGCGGCATGGAGCGCGTCGAGGAGGACGCCGAGACAGGAATCGGCGTAGGCGACTTCTTCGGCATAGGCCTCGGGCGTTCCCGGGGCCGCGCCGCGGCGGAACGCCGCCGGGGCCTCGTAGGGGTCGTGGGGGTCGAACAGGTGGACGAAGAGGAAGAACGGCCGCGGCGAGGAGGCGAGCCAGGAGGCGGCGGCGCGGGCCGTATCGCCGCCGGCGCGTTCGGCGTAACGGACCTCTCCAGGGACGGCGGAATCCGGACCGTCGTAGACCGAGAAGCCGGCATCGAGGCCGGTGCGCGCGGCAAGGACGGACGAGGAGACGAAAGCCGCCGTGGTGTAACCGCGGGATTGCAGCTCCTCGGCGACGGTGCGAAACGGCCGGTTGGCGGCCGGAGGGAGAGGGCGGGGAGGATCGTTGTCCCGGAGGTCGTGGGACGGCGGGGGAAGTCCCGTGAGAATGGTGGCGTGGGCCGGGAGGGTGAGCGGGCACGGCGTCACGCAGGTCTCGAAGCGGACACCTTCGGCAGCGAGGCGATCGGCGCGCGGCGTGCGCGACGCGGCGTTCCCGTAGCAGCCGAGCGCGTCGGCGCGAAGGGTGTCGATGGAGACGAGGAGGATCGAAGGCGGAGGACCAGCACCGCAACCTGCGGCGAGACACGCGAGGAGGAGGATCGTCCGGAACACGCCGGCGATGATGGGGAAGGGCTGTCACCCGGCGGTCATGCGCGGAAACGACGCGGGGCGCGGCAGGTGCCGCGCCCCGCGGGGATGAAGGTTTCCGGATCCGTCAGCGATCGCCGACGTTCCGCTCCGAGTCCGGGTCGCCCGGTCCGGAGTGGGGCCGCCCGGGCGGAGGGGCACCGACGAACGTGATGTCCTTGATGTTCGCCTTCATGAAGGCGTCGATCGTCCGGATCACGTGCTGGTGGGGGACCCAGGCCCAGGCATTGATCTCGCCGGGGATCTCGTCGTTTTCGGCACGGATCGCCTTGATCCGCTGGTCGAGGAGCGCGAAACCCTCGTCATCGACTCCGATTTCGGCGTCGAGGAGCTTGACCCGGGTGCGGGTGTCCTCCTCGTGCCGCTTCAGTTCGACGACGATCTTCGGCTTCTCCTCCAGCTTGATCTTGGTCTTCGCGAGGCCGCGGTCCTTCGGCAGGAAGGCCGCGACTTTCCGCTCCAGCGCCTTGAACTTCATCGCGCACATGAAGAAGATGATGAGCTGGAACGTGATGTCAATCATCGGGGTGAGATTGACTTCCATGTCCCCGCCGCTGTCCGGCATCTTGCCACGCGCCATACTCTGCTCCTTCCCCGGGGTGCCGGGGAACAGGCTAGCCGTATTCTACTTCACCTCGAAGTCCGCCGTCGCGAATTGCAGCTTGTAGATCCGGACGGAGGGGTCCGCGCAGGCCTGCATGACCCACTGGACCTCTCGCCAGCGGACTTCCCGGTCGCACCGGATGAGGACGAAGATCTCGCTGGGCTGGTTCGGGTCGTTCTCGTCGCGCTTCGTCTCGGCGTGGGTGAAGAGGACTTCCTTCAGGTTCTCGAGGTTGTAGATCTTCCCCTTGATCTTGACCACGATGTCCTTGGTCGTCGCCCAGTCATCGGCCTTGTTGATGTTGACGATGACGCGCTTGTCCTTCTCGTCGGCCTTGTCCTCCACGGCCTCCGTGGAGAGGGGAAGCTTCAGGTTCTCGATCTCCTTCTGGGTCAGGTCGGTGACCACGAGGAGGAAGATGAGGAGCTGGAAGACGATATCGATCATCGGCGTCATGTTGAAGCCGAGGTCGGAGTTGCCGGCGCTCATGCTGACGTTCGACTTTGCCATGGCTGCTCCTTAAAGCGGCCGACCCAGCGTCCTAGGTGGAGGACTGGGGACGGAACCGCTCGATGAGATCGGCGGCGATCGCCGTGAGTTCAACGGTGAGCTTGATGACGCGGTTCTTGAAGAAGAAGAAGAAGAACAGGCCGGGCATACCCACCATCAGGCCGAACATGGTCGTGATGAGCGCCACCGCGACGCCGCTCGACAGGTCGGCCGGGGTGACCGTCGCGCCGAGCCGCGTGATCGTGTCGAAGGCGCCGATCATGCCGAGCACCGTCCCGAACAGTCCGAGCAGGGGGGCGATGTTGGAGATCATGGAAATCCAGCTGATCTTCTGCTGCAGCTTGAGGCTCTCCTCGTTGGAGGTATCCTCCACGGCCTTCTCCATGGCGGAGAACCCGGCGTTGATCTTGGGGAGGGCCGCGGCGAGCATGTTCGTGAGGAAGTTGGGCTCGGACTCGCACAGCTCGAGCGCGTCCTGGTACTCCTCCTCCTCGAAGAGGGCCTCGATCTCGTCGATGAGTTCCGGCGGCGCGATCTTGGTGCGCCGGATCGTGACGAAGTGCTCGATGGCGAGCGCGAGGGAGGCGATGGAGAGGCCGATGATGATATAGCCGCACCACCCGCCGCCCACGATGATGTCGCCGACCGTCGACATGGCCTGCTTGCCGCTGCCGACCTGGGCGAGCGCGGTCCCCGCCGAGAAGAGCAGGGCAATCGCGGTCAAAGACACGAGCTTCTTCATGCTTCTACTTCTCCTAAAAGTTGCACCTGACCTTACGGAAACCTTCATCTTCCGGTAACCCTGTCGGGCCCGGCCAGCAAAATCTCATTTCCTCGCCCACTCGGTCTCCGGGTAGTACTGCCGGAGTTCCTTCTTCGCCTGCTCGGCCAGCCGCTTGTTCCAGTCGCCGCCGAGCTTCGCGAGGGCCAGGGACTTGAGCCACAGCGCCCGGGCGACCTCGCGGCGAGCGGAGAAACAGGTGACCTCGGCCTCGGTGAAGCTGAGAAGGGCGTCGCGGGGTTTGTCGTCGAGGAGGCATCGTCCGAGACCGTTCAGTACGGCGGCCTTCACCTGGTCTTCCTGGGGGTACTTCGCGGGGAGACCGGAGAAGTAGTCCTTCGCGCGGTCCCAGTCCTGCTTCGCGCCGGAACTCTCGGCCCACGCGACGCGTGCCCAGCCCTGCTCGACCACGGCGTCGATTTCCGCCGCCCGCAGCTCCTTCTGCCACTTCGCGGGTTTCGCGAACCGGAGCTCGCGCTGGGCCAGCGCGACCACGTTGTCGAAGGCGGTGACCGCCTCGGCGTTCTTGCCCTCCGCCATGAGGATGGTCGCGAGGAGGCGCGCCCCCCGTACCTGCCAGAGGGGGTTCTTGATCGTCTCGCCGGTCTTCTGGATGGCCTCGGCGGCCGTGCGGGCGCCGTCCCAGTTCTTCTGGAGGATGCAGACGTCCGCGATGCCGCCGCGGATCTCCTTGAACCAGAGCGACTTCGGGTTCGCCTTCAGGGCCTCCTCGAAGGCGCTCAGGGCTTCCGCGAGGCGGGAGGTCTCCTGCTGTCCGAGGGCGAGGAGCGCCTGTCCCTTCCGGAGGGCGGCGGCCTCGAGGAGCCACGGCCGGGCGCGCCCGGCGTCCACGGCGTTCTTCGCGCCGTCGAAGTCGGAAATCGCCGCGGCCCACTGTTCGTTCCGGAGGTTCCGGAGGCCGTCGAGGAACACCTTGGGGGCGTCGCCGTAGATCAGGTCGTCCACCCGCGCGCCTTCCTTTTCCTGGGCGGTCTTGCCGCCGCGGAGGGTGTACTTCACCTTGTCGTAGGTCGCCTCGTCTACCCGGATCCGCTCCATCTTCTGGGGCTTCCCGTCGTCGTCGAAGAACCGGAGGACGTCTCCGTACTCCCGGTCGATCGTCTCGTCCTGGGCCAGGACGGAGGCCGGGACGGCGGCGAGGAGCAGCACGATCGCGATCGATTGCAGGGTCTTCATCGTCTACCTCCCGAGGTTCCGCAGTTCGGTCTGCGCCTTCTCGTTGACGGCCGCGAACTCCTTCTCGAGGCCGGAGTTCTTGAGGACACCGAGGCTGCTGAAGCTCTTGTACTGCTCGACGACGTTCTTCAGGGCCTGGGGGTCACGGAAGGCCATTCCGTAGTTGAGCCAGATCTCGTGGAGGAGGAGTTGCCACTTCCACCAGTCCGCGGTGTACATGCGGGACCGGTCGACCTTCAGGAGGATCTTGATGAGCGTCATCCCGCGGACCATGTCCTCCTGCTGCATGAGCTTCAAGTAGGCCTGCGCGAGGCCGTACATGATGCTGGGGACGGCCCGGATCTTCTTCATGAGCTCCTCGAGGACGGCCTGGGGGAACTCCGACATCTTGAGGATCTCCATCACCCGGGCGCGCGCGCCGGCGTCAGGGATCAGGAGTCGCTCGAAGACGTTCTTGGCGTCGGCGAACTTGCCCTGGGAGATGTAGATCTCGGAGAGCATGACGGAGATGCCGTCCTCCTTCTTCACGATCTCCTTCTTCTCAGGGGTCTCGCCGGCGATCGCGTCGAGGCGCTGGTTGTAGATCTCCAGCGCCTTCGTCAGCGCCAGCTCCGCCAACGCCCACTCCTTCAGCAGGTAGTACCACCCGCCGATCGTCTCCCACTCCTCGGCGGTCACGCGCTCCTTGCTCTTCATGTACTCCGCCATGTAGTCCGCGGCCTTCTTCAGGGCGGCCTGCCAGATCGGCCCGCGGTCGGCCTTGTCGGGGGCTTCGTCCGCGGCCCGCCGGAAGGCGTTCCCGACGGCGTAGAGGGCGGAGGCCGTGCCGGACCACTCGGCGTACTCCGAGCGCATCCGGAGGGCTTCCTGCTCGCCTTCCTCGAGCTTCTTCAGCTCCACGAGGGCCAGGACGCGGGCGAGTGCCACGAGGGGGAACCACGACCTCGTGTTCTCGTCGGCGTAGGTCTTCTCGAAGCCCTTGAGGATATCGAGGACCTTCGAGGGCTCCTTCATGCGGGAATGGCACATGGCCGAGTAGTAGGTGCAGATCGCGAGGGACTGCTGCCGGTTGGCCTTGCGCTCCGGGTCGGTGGTCACGTTCTCCGGGTTGTCGATGAACTTCCGGACGGAGTCGAAAGTGGAGAGCGCCTTCCTGTAGTCCTCGGTCTTGAAGAGGACCTCTCCGATGCGCGCGAGGGCCTTCTCGTGCAGGATGGAAGTCTTCTGGACGCCGGCCAGGCGCTCCATGGCGAGCTTGTAGAATTCGGCGACCTTCTCGGCGCCCGAGCCCCGGGCGGTGTCCGCATCGTCGATGTAGTCGGCGCCTTCGAAGTACTGGAGGTCGATCGACTTCGGGTGTTTCGGGTACTGCTCGGCGAAACGGGACCGGGCCTTCTTCTTCAGTTCCTCGAACCACGGGTCCTGCGTGACCGCGAACTGGCCCGTGGCCGCTCGATAGCGGTAGTAGGCCGCGTTGCCGGCCTCGGCCTCGTCGATCTTCCGGAAGGTGGCTTCGATGTGATCGAAAGCGTAGTAGGCCTCCAGGTACTTCTCCGCGCGGAGGTAGCAGTCCCCGATCTGCATCCAGGACGGGATCGTGAACTGCTTGAGCTGCGCGTCGCCCTCCGCTGCCGCGATGACCTGCTGGAAGGAGCGGACGGCGTCATTCCACTCCCGCGACGTCTTGCGGCCGAGGGCGGCCTTCATGAGGACGTCGGGGGGGAGGGAGAGCGATCCGCCGTGCTCGGAGATGATCTCGTTGATGAGGGCGTTGGCCAGGTAGTTGGTGCCGGGGGCCCAGGTCTCCGTGCTCATCAGGCTCTCGGCCTTCGTGCTGATCTCGGTGGCCCTCTCGAGCGCTCCCTTGGCATCGCCCATGTTCTTCAGGATGCGGGCGTAGGCGAGGAGGGCGCGGTGGCCGTAGTTCCGGGACAGGACGTCGGGGAGCCGCTGGAGCATCTCCACGGCCTTCTTCGCCGCCTCGTCGCGGAAGTCGCGGCCGTCCTTCACGCCGAGCTGGTCGCAGTACTCGAAGAGCTTCCAGTAGGCCTGGAGGTAGAGGTCGCTCCACTTGAGGTAGTTGCCCGTGTCCGTCTTGGGATCGGGCACCGGGTAGCCGAAGGCGGTGGAGAACCACTCCATCGCCTCGTCGGGCTGCTCCAGGTCCTGACAGGCGAGGCCCAGGTAGAAGTAGGCGTAACCGCCGAGGATGTTCTCCTCGTTCTCCCAGACGAACTTCGTCAGCTTCTCGATGGCCCGCTCCATCGTGCCCTGGCGCTCGGCGCCGCCGGGAGTGTAGAGCTGCCCCTTGTTGTAGTGGGTGGCGGCCTCGAAGAAGCGCGCCCGCCGGGCATCCCAGTCCAGGTCGCGGAAGCGGTCGGACTCGGGGTCGAGGTCCTCGAGTTTCTTCTCCATCGAGTCGGCGGCGCCCTTGAAGAGGTCCGTGGCCGAGTCGTAGGCGTCCTCGGCCTTCTTGCGGAACTCCTCGGCGCGGCCGGGGTCCTTCTCCTTCTGGTCCGAGAGGAACGACCCCTTGCTCTGGAGCATGATCCCGATCTCGAACTTCGCGTCGGTCTGGCGCGGATGGGTCGGGTAGCTCGACAGGAACTGCGTGAAGCCGGCCTCGGCATCCTCGAATCCCTTGAGGATGTCATCGGGGTTCTGCTTCGGATCGTTCCGGATGTCGAGCACCTTGGCCTTCTTGAGCAGGGCGAGGCCCAGCTCCCCGTTGGCCCGGTCCTCGTTGCTCCGGGAGGTGTCGCGGATGATCGCCTCGAACTGCTCCTGGGCGAGGTCGTAGTACTTGAACTCGACCAGGCCCTGGGCGAACTCGAAGTCGTCCTTGCGCGCGGCGCTGGCCGCGGCGGCCAGGGCGAGCAGGAACACGAACCCGACGGCAATCGTGCGTTTCATGTCACTCCTCGGATCTGACGGCTCCCGCGAGGTCTCGTCCCGTCCGGGGTCGTCGCCCACATCGACCTGCCCCGGTGTAAGCGGACCTTTACGCGCGTGTAAAGCTCGGTCCGCGGTGAGGGACGGGGCAAAAACCGCATTGTAGGCAACGGGGTGCGCGGATCAACTATCCTCGGGCCTGGGGTCGGCATGGCTGCCATGTCCATGGCAAACGCCGTACCGCGACGGGGTCCTTGGCAGGTAACCCCCATGGTACCGCCGGACTTCGCCGCGTCAAGCGTGGAGGAGGCCCGGTGAAAAAAAGGGCCCCGCCGGCAAGGCCGGCGGGGCCCGGGTTCGTCGTGTACTACCGGGCGCCGTAGCGCGGTTCCATCTCCTCGAGGACCAGGATCTTGGCCTTGATGAGGACGATGAGATTCCGCCGCGCCAGGAACGTCCCCTTCCGGCTCCAGAAGAAGGAGAGGAGGGGGATCTTGTCGATCCACGGCACGGAGGACTCGAGGCGCTGCTCCTCGAAGAACTTGAGGCCGCCGAGGAGGAGGATGCCGCCGTCGGGCATGGTGACCGTGGTGCGGACCCGCTGGATGTTGATCTCGGGAAGCTGGATCGTGACCGGAGGTCCGTTGGCGAGGGTCGTGGTGAAGGTCTGGATCGGGCGCTTCAGCAGCGCCACGGTCGGGCGGAGCTCCAGCGTCACGTACCGGCGGTCCGCGGAGACGATGGGCGTCACGTCGAGGATCACGCCGTCCCGAAGGGTCTGGACGATCGGGTCGCCGATCTGGGCGGCCTGGGCGATCTCCACGTCGAAGTCCTGGATGTAGGAGACCTGGTTCAGGACGGTGATGTTGGCCCGGCTGTGGTTGTAGGCCGTCAGCTTGGGGGCCGTGACGATCGTGGCGCGGGTGGACTTCTCGACGGCCCGGAGCACGACCTGGAGCTGGGTGTCGTCGAGGTAGGTGGCCTGGATCGAGGCGCCGCCCGTGGGGAGGAGGACGTCGGTGCGGCCGAGGGCCACGTCGAGCAGGTTCTCCACGCGACCGCGGATGTCGCCATCGCTGTTCAGGTTGTAGAAGACGCCGGACTCGCTGCTCGTGCCGATGCCGGCGGGAGTGCCGGGGGAGCCGGAGAGGACGTCGTCGAAGGGCTGCAGGACGCCCTTGCCGCGGAAGCCGAGGCCGCCGGACTGGTCGCCGAGACCGCGGAGGTCCACGCCGATGTCCTGCAGGAAGCTGTCCTCGACGGTGACGAAGCGCGTCTCGATCTGGACCGTGAGGCCGCCCGTCGCGCGGAGGCCGTTGAGGAGGTCCTGCACCTTGCGGTGCGTCGTGGCCGGGGCCTTGATGATCAGGATCCCGCCTTCGCGGAAGGCCACGTCCCCGCCCGCGTCCCACACCTCGGGATCGATCGACGAGCGGATGAGTTCGGCCAGTGCGTCGCCCTCGAACGCCTTCTGGGGCTCGGCGGGCTCTTCCTCGAAGCCGAAGCCGAAGCCACCGGACGGGACGAGGTTGATGTCCTCACCGGGGAAGGACTGGATGGGGACCGTGAGGTCCTTGACGTCGTAGAGGTCGAGGACCATCTTGCCGAGGCCTTCGGCGGCGGTCCCGATCTGGACGACACCCTGCTCGACGCGGTAGGAGAGGCCCTTGGTCAGGGTGATCAGCTCGAGGGCGCTGGCCACCGTGATGCCGTCGGCCTTCAGGGTGATCGACAGCTCGTCCTCGGTCTTCTCCTCGAAGACCTTGGGGAGGACGATGATGTTCACCTCGGCGTACTCGGCGAGGAACTTGATCGCCTCCTGGAGGGAGGTGTTCTCGTAGTTGATGTTCACCGTCTTCGCCGCGAGGATGTTCTCGATCTCGCGGGCGCGCGGTTCGTCTCCGCCGGCGAGGGCCCGGCTGAAGGCGTAAGGCTTGCGCTGCCCCTGGACCTGGAGCCAGTCCTCCGGGAAGATCACGGGCTCCACCTGCGGCATCGCGGAGACCTGCAGATCCTCGAAGGCCCGCTGCCACTGCTCCTGGAGGTTCCGGCGGGTGACCTGCTCGTCCTGGGCCGACCGGGCCTCACGGGCGATGCGGGTCAGGCGGGCGGCGGTGTCGTTCGTCGGATCCAGCACGAGGATCTGCTCGCCATAGGCCCGCGCCACGTCGAACTCCATCCGCTCCATCGCGAGGTTCGCGTCGCGGAAGAGGCCCATGATCTGCGCCTCGCGCGCCTGCTTCAGGCGCTTCTCGTCGGCCTCCTTCAGGAGGTTGGCCTCGCGGATGGCGGCGTCGCGGCGGTCCTTGTCCGCCTGCACCTTGCGGCCGCGGGCCGAGGCGATCATGTCCTTCAGCTGCGGCTCGCCGGGATTGAAGTCGCCGTAGTACGGGAAGAGGCCCGCGATCAGGAGGGCCTTTTCGTACTTCGTGATCGCCTGGTCGAACTCACCCTCGCCCTCGAGCGTCCGGCCGATCCGGGCGAGATCCGAGATCTCGGCCTGGGCGGCCTGACGCTGGACCTGGCGCTCCTCCACCGAGCGATCCATGGCGGACCGCGCGGTGGCCGGGGCGACGCCGAGGATGGCGCTCGCCTCGTCGAGTCTCGCCTTGGCGGCGGGGTTGCCGGGATCGATCTCCAGCACCCGGGCGTAGTTCTTCTGGGCCTCGGCCCAGTCGGCGCGCTCGCGGGCCGCGTCGCCGTACTTCATGAACTGCGCGACGAGGAAGTCCCGTTCGGTCATCTCGCGGGATTTCTCGCCAGCGGCGGACGCCATGTAATCGGTCCCGCCCGGCGCCGTCGGCGACACGGAGACTCCGCCGCCGTCCGGGGGTGGGGGGGACTCGCTCCCCGTGGTGCATCCTGCGGCCACGGCCGAAACGAGCACTGCCAGAGCGAACCACCTGAGACCCGTCATTGACCGCTCCCTTCGACCCAGTCAGTCCTTCGACCTCGGAAGCCAGCGTTCGACATCGGGCGTGTCCGGCGGGAGGACCACCGCTCCCTCGCTCACCACGGGTACCGGAACGGCCCGTTTCGCGACCACGACTTCACCGCTTTCCGCATTCCGGAGAAGCCTGCCGTCGGGCAGGAACTCCGGCACATCCGTCTCGCGCGTCACGATCTGCCTCGTGGCGCGCAGACCGGCGAACTTCGAACCGGTCCGGTAATCCATCTCCGGCCGCTTCTCGCCGATCTCGTCGCCCGCGGCCACCGCGAACTCCGCGGGGGGGCGGGCGGCGACCGCGACCCGGAACCGGGCCCGCCCCTCGGCATCCGACCCGAGATAGGCGAGGGACACCGGCAGGCGATACCGCACGAGTCGCTGCTCGGCGCCGGCGAGGATGCCCTCGGGTCCGAGGGCGGTCACGCGGTAGACCCGCGATCCCGCCACGGCGTCCAGCGTCTCGTCGCGGAACGTCCGGGCATCCGGGCCGAGGCGTTCTACCCGGAGGCTCTGGCCATCGTCGGCCAGGCGCACCAGGAGATAACCCGTGGCCGGGAGGCCCTCGGCGTCCCAGCGGAGCAGTACGGCCCCGCCCTCCTCCTCTCCGCGCAGGTTTCGCACGGCCGGAGCCGCGGGGTTGACCGCGGTCCCGGGAGCCGTCCGGGAGAAGCGTGGATCGGAGGCGAAGACCGGTCCCGTCACGCTCGACAGACCTCTCGAAAGAGCGTCGGCATCGCGCATGAGCGCAGTGCCCTCGGCGTCGTCCGGCGCGGACTTCGCTCCGTCTGTCCCGCCCGCAGGACCGGACGTCCCGAAGGCGAGCCAGAGCGACCCGAGAAGCACGACGGACGCGAGCGCGAGCGCGACGACACCAGCGCTGCCGCGCGTGTTCACGACCATCGTCTGAATGCCCTCGGGTATGCGCCGGAAGAAACCGGTCCGAACCCTATAGGAGAACTGTCATGGGATTGCAACGAAAATGGGCCCTTCCCGATGTCGGTCGGGGGCCATCGAAGGGGGCGCGGCCTACCATCGGACCTCGACGCTGCAGACGGTCGGATCGGTGGTCGCCTGGACCCGGAAGAGCCGGGGGGCCGGCGTGCGCGGACCGGAAAGCGCGCGCAGCACGCCGGGGAGCAGGTCCCAGGGGATCTCGAACCGGCGGACCGCCGACGGCGGATCGCCGGCCGCGGGGATGGCCGGAAGAGGGGCGAGCCGCAGATCCTCGGCGGCCCGGAGCAGGGGGTCATCGGCGGGAAGCGACGCGGACCTCGGGGTCTCCGGGGCGGGCCGGTAGAGCGGCCGGACGACCAGGAGTCCGATGGTGGCGGCCGCGACGAGGGAGGCGAGGAAGACGATCGGGCCCTTCACCGCTGCACCTCGAACCGGATGCGCCAGGTGGCGAGCGGCGTCCCGTCGGGAGCCGCCCCGAACTCCGGTGGCCCGTGGGCGGCGAGCGCCGCGCCCCGCTCGCCGGGCGACGCCGGGTCGTAATCGGGAAGTCGGAGGACGAGTCGGCCCGAGCAGGAGTCGTCCTCCTCGACGACCAGTTCCAGCGCCTCCGCGGACCACGGCGCGGCGGCGTCCCCGGGGATGCAGGCGAGGAGAGCCTTGAGCGCCCGGGGGAACGCCAGGGACCGGCGGGCGTCGGAAACGGCGGCGCGGAGGCGGGCCACGGACTCGGCGGACGGCGCGCCCGGGGCGGGGCCCGGCGGGGTACGGCTCTTTCGCAGGTGACCTCCGGCGAACGCCACGGCGAGCGCGAGCCACAGGACGGCGGCGGCGGCGAAGAAGGAGCGGGAGCGGCCGGGAGGCAGCGAGAGGGTCTCGGGCAGCGGCCGGAATGCCAGGTCGAGTCGGCGGGGGAGGAGAGCGCCCGCGGCGGCGGCCCCGAGGGCGCCGGGGGCACGCAGGAGGAACTCCTCCGTGCGTGGAGGTTTGACGCGCCCCATGGAGGAGAACAGGGACTCCGCGGGTTCCGTCGCGACAGGCGGCGAGGGGAGCGTGGCGGCGAGCTTCGCCCGGAGGTCGCCCTCGACTCCGAGGAGGATGATGCGCTCCGGTGCGGCCCGCGCGACGCGGGTGCGGTGATACTCGATGACCCGGCCGACATCCGCCGTGAAGACGGCGAACCGGTCGGGATCGAGGAGTTCGCGGGTTCCGATCGGCAGGCTCTGCCGCCGGATGGCCGAGCCGTCGAGGAAGAGGATCGACGTCCACTCGGGGCGGACGTGGAGGATGAGCCCGTCGCCGGCGAAGCCGAGGACCGTCCGGACTGCGGTGAGGACGGCGTCCTCGGAGAGCACGAGGGACCAGGACCTCGCGCCGGCCGATTCCAGGGCCACCATGAGCCCCTCGACGCGCGCCCGTTCCTCCGCGCAGAGGAGCCACACGTTCGGACCCGTCCGCGCGTACCGCAGGTCGACCACGTCGGCCTCGGGGCCCACGCGTTCGAGGAGTCCCTCGCGCAACTCCTCGGCGCTCTGGAGCATCTCCTCCGGGCTGAGGACCACCGTGCCGAAGGAGGGAGCGGGGGCGACGAGGGAGACCACCACGGGGTGGCCGGCGATCCCGCGTCGCCTGATGAACGCGGAGACCGCCTCGTGGGCGGGCTTGTCGCCGCGGCGTTCCTCGACCGCCAGTACGGAGAGCTTCCCGTCGGCGGTCCGCACGACGCGTGCGGCGTGGAGATACCCGGGTCCGGCTTCGATCCCCCAGACGGGAACCGGCGAAGAGGGAGGTGCGGCGGGCATGGAGACAAGGTACACGCGCGGATGGCCCCGGTCAATCAGTGACAGATGCCACGCCCGCCCGCGTCAGCTACCCGCGGCCGGTGGCGGGGCCGGGGATTCGGCGGCGGCTCGGGCCGGGATCGGGGGAGGCCAGTCGCCGGTGAACTCCCGCAGGAGCCGATGGACCTCCTTCAGGTCATCCCAGACGTCGCGCTTGGCGGCGGGGTTGCGGAGCAGGTAGGCGGGGTGCAGGGTGGGGAAGAGCGTGGCGGTACCGCCCGGATAGGCGAACGGGCGGGGCTTCCCGCGAAGCGAGAGGATGCCCATGGGAGTGTCGAGGAGCAACCGTGCGGGCACCCGGCCGAGGGTGAGGATGATCGCCGGTCGGATGGCCGCGATCTGGGCCGTGAGATAGTCGCGACAGGCCGCGATCTCCTCCGGGGCGGGGTCGCGGTTCCCCGGGGGGCGGCACTTGAGGACGTTGGCGATGAAGACCTCCTCGCGGCGGACGGAGATCGCCGCGAGCATCTTCGTCAGCAGCTCCCCGGCGCGCCCCACGAACGGCCGCCCCTGGCGGTCTTCGTCCTCGCCGGGGGCCTCGCCCACGAGGAGGAGCGGAGCGCGCGGCGACCCTTCGCCGGGGACGGCGTTGCGGCGGCCCCGGCACAGGTCGCACCGGGTGCAGGCCCGCACGCGCATCGCGATGTCCTCGACCAGGTCCTCCGGCGGCAGCGCACGCGGGGAGGCCCGGGGGGGGAGCGCGCAGGCCGAGCCGGAGGACGCGGCCTCCGCGCGGAGCGCCTCCGCGACCTCGCGGGCGAGGCGGGCGAGTTCGTCCCTCATCGCATCACCGCTCCGCACGTGGCGAGCACCTCCGGGAGGAGGGTGGCGAGGACCATCTCCCGGGCCGCCGCGAGCGGCAGGTCGACGGTGGCGCCCGCCGCGCGGGGGTGGCCCCCGCCCCCGAAGCGGGCGGCGAACGCGTGGACGGGGAAAATGCGACGCGACCTCAGGCTGACCTTCGTGGCCTTGCCGTCCGACGCCGGACGGAAGAGCACACCGACCTCCACGCCCTCGACGGAGATGGGGTAGTCCACGACGTCGCTGGCGCAGAGGGGATCGGCGCCGCTCTCCTCGATCATCGCGGGGGTGACCGTGACATGGGAGACGAGTCCGCCGGCGGCGAGTTCGAGGCCGGCGAGGGCGAGGCCGAGGAGCCGGTACCAGGCGGCGGAGGCGGAGCGGTACACGGCATCGGTGACCGCCTGGGGATCGGCGCCGGCGTCCAGCAGGTCGGCCGCGGCGCGCAGCGTGGCGGGCGTCGTGTTGCCGTACCCGAACCGGCCCGTGTCGGTGACCAGCGCGAGGAGGAGGGGGAGCGCGAGGTCCGCGTCGAGGGGGGTGCCGAGTTCCGCGAGCACCCGCATCGCCATCTCGCCCACCGCCGGGGAGGCGGGGTCGATCCACGAGAGGTGGCCGAAGCGGGTGTTCGTCTCGTGGTGGTCGAGGTTGACCACGAGGGGCACGGCCCGGCAGGTGGTGGCGAGAGCGCCGAGGCGGGCCTCGTCGGCGCAGTCGAGAGCGAGAGCGAGGTCGAAGGGGCCCGGCGGGCCGCCGGGCGAAGTGTCCACCTCTCCGGGCCGTGCGAAGGACCGCAGGGTGGGCGGCAGGGACCCTCCGGCCGCGAAGACCGCCTCGCGGCCGAGGCGGCCGAGGGCCCGCGCGAGGGCGAGGCCGGCGCCGAGTCCGTCGCCGTCCGGAGGGACGTGGGAGACGATGACCACCCGCCGCGCCCCCTCGAGGGCGCGGGCCACGGCGGCGGGACCGCTCACCGGGCCACCGGTCGCGCCCGGAGGCCGTCGGCGAAGGGTTCGGCGAGCGTCACGCGGGTCGCATGGCCCATGAGGGAGTCCTCTCCGTCGAAGTAGGCGCCAAACCCGTGCTCCGTGCGCCCGTGGAGAAAGCCGCGCCGCCGCCGGAACTCCACGGCCACCGTGGCGTCCCGTCCCGCGGCGGCCTGCCGCGCGGCGAGCGAGAGTCCCGCGACGACGGCCTCGGCGCGGGCCGCGCGGCGCCGGATCTCACGGGGGTCGACGCGGCCGGGCAGTCCGGCGGCGGGCGTGCCGGGGCGGGGCGAGAAGGGGAAGACGTGCGCGCCGGCGACGCCCGCTCCGGTCAGGACGGAGAGGGTCGCTTCGAAGTCCTCCTCCGTCTCCCCCGGGAAACCGGCGATGACGTCGGTCGTCACGGCGCAGCCGGGGCGGGCGGTCCGGACCGCGGCGACGGCGTCGAGGAAGCCGGCGGGCGGAGTCCGCCGGCGCATCGCCGCGAGGACCCGCGGCGATCCGGACTGGAGCGGGAGGTGGAGGTGCGGGGCGAGGCGCGGCTCGGAGGCGAGCACTTCGAGGAGTCCGGCGTCGAGCTCGGAGCACTCGAGGGAGCTGAGACGCAGCCGGCGGAGGCCCGTCTCGCGGAGCACGCGGCGGACGAGTGCGGCGAGGGCGCCGGGCGGGCCGTAGGCTCCGAGGTGGATGCCGGTGAGGACGACCTCGGGATAGCCGGCCCGTTCGAGCGTGGCGATCTCCGCGACGACGGTGTCGGGCCGCTTGCTCCGGGGCGCCGGCCGGAGGAGGGGCACGATGCAGTAGGCGCAGCGGAGGGGGCAGCCGTCCTGCACCTTGACGAATGCGCGCGCCCGGCCGGCCCGGGCCCGGACGCGCCGTTCGATCGCGGGTGCCGGATCGGGACGGCCCCCGAAGAGGTCGAGCAGCTCGTCGCGGCGGGCGGGGGGGACGACGGCCGCGACGCGGGGGAGGGCGGCGGCCGCTTCCGGCGCGAGGGCCGCCCCGCAGCCGGTGACGTAGATCCGGGCCCGGGGGTGCTCCCGGGCCATGCGCCTCACCGCCTTCAGGGATCTCGCCTGACCCTGGGCCGTGACGGCGCAGGTGGTGACGACCACGACGTCGGGGTCCTCGTCGGTCACCGCGCAGCCGGCATCCGCCGCCCGTTCACGGATCACCTCGGCGTCGTACTGGCTCACCTTGCAGCCGAGGGTGAGGAAGCGCGCGCGGCGCGGAACGGGTGCTGTCTCGACGGGCTCCACCATCGCGGGGCCAGCAAACCGCGCCGCGGGGAGCGGACCAAGCAAAAAGGTGCAGAGCGGCCGGGCGGGACCATTACCCTCATGCGCCGTGCGCGGAGAGCCCGACATCTCGGTCATCGTGGCCTGCTTCGACGAGGAGGAAGCGCTGCCGTCCCTCTTCGCGGAGCTCGAACGTGTCGCGGCCGAGGCGGCGGCGCGGGGCCTCGGGATGGAGACGGTGTTCGTGGACGACGGCTCGGGGGACCGCACGGGGGCGCTGCTCGCCGAGCATGCCGCGGCCGGGCCGTGCCGTACGGTCGTGGTCCATGACCGGAACCGCGGCTTCGGGGCGGCGATGCGGAGCGGACTCGCGGCGGCCCGCGGCCGGGTCCTCGTGGTGTACGACGCCGACGCGACCTATCCGGCGGGCGACATCCTGCGCCTCTCGGCGGCGCTCGAGACCGCGGACGTGGCGGGGGCCAGTCCCTTCGCGGAGGGGGGCTCGGCCATGGCGGGCCCGGTCCGCCGGGCGATGTCCCGGGGCGCGGCGGCGCTCTACCGGCTCGCGCTGCGGGGGCGGGGGCGCGGTCTTTCGGCCTTCACGTGCGCCTTCCGGGCGTATCGCCGTGAGGCGCTCGGGAAGATGGAGTTCCGTGCCGACGGCTTCCTCGCGGCGGCGGAGGTCCTCTGCCTCCTCCTCGTCGCGGGCGCGCGGACCGTGGAGGTGCCGTCGCGCCTTTCCACGCGGCTCCACGGAAGGTCCAAGATGAGGGCCTTCCGGGCCGGCCTCGCGCACCTTCGTCTCCTCAGGGACGTGTGCCTGAGACGGGGGCGCTTCCGCCCGCCGTCGGCCCCGCGCCGGCCGTGGGGTCGGCCGGCCGCGGGGCCCGCGGACCGTGCTTCGTGGAACGCGGACCTCAACCGGAAGCACCCGATGGCGCGGATCGAGACGCACGGGAACCCGCTCGTGCGCGCCGCCGAGGAGCGGCGCCGGCAGGGGGTTCTCGCCCTCCTCGGCGGCGCGCGGGGGCAGCGGATACTCGACGTGGGGGCGGAGCGGGGGCTCGTGGCGCGCCGGATCCGCGCCGCCGGCGGAGAGCCCGTGCTCCTCGACGTGGACGCGGCGGTGCTCTCTCCCGGCGACTCCGTGGCCGGGGAGGCCGAGCGCCTGCCCTTCGCCGGACGGAGCTTTCCGGCCGTGCTGCTCTCGGAGGTGCTCGAGCACTGCCCCGACCCCGCGGCGGCGCTGCGGGAGGCGCTCCGCGTGGCGGCGCCGGACGGACGGGTGGTCCTCTCGGTCCCCGACGACGGCCTGGTCGTCGGGGCCAAGCGGTTGCTGCGGGGGGTCGGGCTCGGCCGCCTCTTCCGGGGACTGCCGGAGGGGACGCCGCCCGGCCACCTGCACCGATTCACGCGCGACGGACTCCGGGATCTGCTGGAGGGAGTCGCGCGGCTGCGGCGGCTCGTCCGCGACGTGCCCTCGGCGGCCTTTCTCGCCGTCGTATCGCGGCGGGAGGAGGTCTGAGTGTGCGGCATCGCCGGGATCCTCGCCGACCGCGGGCGGCCGCCGCCGGAGCCGGATCGCGTCCGGGCGGCCCTGCGGGCGATGGCCCACCGGGGGCCGGACGGGGCGGGGGTCGTGGCGCGCGGACCGGCGGTCCTCGGCAACTGCCGGCTCGCGATCGTGGATCCGGCGAACGGCGCGCAGCCCATGGAGGAGGGGCCGGGCGGCGCGGTCCTGACGCAGAACGGCGAGATCCACGACCACGTGGAGCGGCGGCGGGAACTCGAAGCGCGGGGCGAGGTCTTCCGCACGAATTCGGACACGGAGGTCCTTCTCAAGCTCCTCGCCCGGTACGGCCCCCCGGCGCTCGCCGATGTGACGGGGATGTTCGCGTTCGCGTTCTTCCGGCCGGGGACCGGCGAGCTGCTCCTCGGACGGGACGCCTTCGGGGTGAAGCCGCTCCTCGTGGCGCGGGACGCGGAGCGGGGGGAGACGCTGTTCGCCTCGGAGGTCGCGGGGCTCGTGGCGCTCGGCCATCGCCCTCGGCTCGACTTGGAGGCCCTCGCGGAGCGCCTGGCCTTCAACTTCCCGCTCGGGGACCGGACGCTTCTCGCCGGGGTGCGGACCGTTCCGCCGGGCCGGTGTCTCCACCTCGCGGGCGACGGGAGATGCTCGGAGACGATCTTCTCCCGGGTCGTCTTCCGGGACGACGGGGACCGGGCGGAGGAGGACTTCGCGGAGGAGCTGCGGGGCGAGATCGTCCGGTCGGTGCGCCTCTCGCTCCGGGCCGACGCGCCGCTCGGGGTGACGCTGTCCGGTGGTCTCGATTCGGGCCTCGTCGGGGGCGTCGCCGTCCGGGAAGGAGGCCGGCCCCTCCCGGCCTTCACGGGTTACTTCGACGAGGGGCCGGAGTTCGACGAGAGGGTCCACGCGCGCCGGGCGGCGGCGGAGGCGGACCTTCGCCTCGTGGAGGTCCCGGTCCGGCCCGATGACCTCCTCGCTCGGATCCGGGACCTCGCCGTGGCGCTGGAGGGCCCGATCGCGGGGCCGGGAACGCTGCCCCAGCTCCTCACGGCGTCGCGGGCGGCAAGGGACGTGCGCGTGCTGCTGACCGGGCAGGGGGCCGACGAGCTGTTCGGGGGCTATGCGCGGCATCGGCTGGTCCTGCTCGCTCTCGCGGGCCGGCTCGACCCGGAGCGGCTCCCCGCGGACCTCGCCGGCTATCGTCCGCTGGCCCGGCGGCTCGCCGGGTTCGCGCCAGGGGCCGATGTCGCCGACCTCTTCTTCCGGCTGGTCTTCCGCGGCGACGGGGTCGAAGGGCTGCTCGGGCCGGCCTTCGGCGGGATCTTCCGGCGATACGACGCGCGCGCGGCCTTCGAGGGCGCCTTCGCGAGGGAGGACGGGGACCCGTTCCGGCGGATGGCCTCCTTCGAGCGGCGCACCCTCCTGCCGGCGCTCCTGCACGGCGAGGACCGGGTGTCCATGCGGTGCTCGGTGGAATCCCGCGTCCCGCTGCTCTCCCCGGCGATCGTCTCGCTCGCCGCGCGCATCCCCTCCCGCTTCACGTGCACGGCGGACGAAGGGAAGCGGATCCTCCGGCGCGCGGCCGAGGGGATCGCGCCACCTTCCGCGGTGGCGCGCCGGGACAAGATGGGCTTCCCGGTACCGCTCGGGAAATGGGCGGCGGGACCGCTCGGCGCGGCCCTCGAGGCGCGGCTGGCCGGCGGGCCGCTCGTTCCCCTCGGGATCCTCGCGCCGGACGGTCCCGGGCGCATCGTGGCGGGGGCCGGCGGTCACGGCCGCCACCTGTGGTTCTTCCTCCTCCTCTCCGAGTGGCTCGACGCCGCGGGCGTCAGACCGTGACGGGACGGATACCGAGGCGTGGCGATCTATGAGGGCTATGCGAGTGGACGGAACGCGTGGACGATCGGGATGGCTCGCGGCGGCGGGGGTGCTCGTCGTCGCCTTCGCCGTCTACATCCCCACCTTCGGGGCGGGGTTCCTGGCCTACGACGACTACGAGACGGTGGTGGACGCGCCGCGGCGGTCCTTCTCCGAAATCTGGACCGGAGTCACGTTCAAGACCTGGCTCCCGGTGACCTTCTCGAGTCTGCGGATCGACATGGCCCTGTTCGGCACGGAGAACGCCGCGGGCTACCGGATCGTGAACGCCCTGCTCCATGGACTCAACGCCCTGATCGTCCTCCTGCTCGCGCGCCGGCTTCTCGGGTCCGGCCTCTTCGCCTTCGGGGCCGCGCTGCTCTTCGCGCTCCACCCCGCGGCGACGGAATCGGTGGCGTGGGTCTCCGAGCGGAAGGGGCTCCTCGCGTTCCTCTTGGATCTCCCGGATCGCGCTTTCCACCGCGCTGCTCGCCCTCGCCCTGCTGTCGAAGGGGAGCGCGCTGGCCGTGCCGCTGCTCATCGCGGTGCTCCTCGTCGCGAAGGTCGCTCCGGGCCTGCGATTTCGTGATCTGGCCGCCCCCGCGGTCTGCGCCGGGGTCCTCACCGCCGTCCACTACGCCGTGGCGCTCGCGGAGGGGCCGGCGCGGGGGGCGGGAGGTCCTGAGGTGCTGCCGCTCCTCGCGACCGACGTCGTGGTCCTCGGGCGCTACCTCCGGCTCCTCTACTTCCCGCTGTGGGGCCAGAGCCTCGTCCCGGACGTCGCGGTCCGGGATGGCCTTTCGCTCGCGCGCCTGCTGCCGGCGCTGGTCGTCGTCGCGGCGGCGGCGGCGGCCCTCGCCGTCTCCTTCCGGCGGGACCGGCGCGTCTTCGCCGGTCTCGCGATGGCGCTCCTCGCGCTCGCGCCGTTCAACAACCTGTTCCCGCGCACGGACGTGCTGTTCGCCGAGCGCTACCTCTACTTTTCGCTCCTCGGAGCGGCGCTGGCGCTCGCGGCGCTCGCCGCGCGGTTCGGGTCCGCGGGCCGCGCGGGACTCGGCGTGGCGGCTGCGGGCTTCCTCGTGCTGACCCTCGCGCGAAACGGTGTCTGGGCCGACGAGGTTTCGGTCTTCCGGGACGCCGCGGCGAAGGCCGGGGACTCCTGGCTCGCGCCGATGAAGCTCGGCGATGCCCTGAAGATGCGGGCGGCGTCCGGCGAAGTGACGGATCCCGGGGAGTTGCGGGGTCTGCTCGCGGAGGCGGCGGGGGAGTTCCGGCGGGCGCTGCCCCGCGCCGGGACGCCTCAGGAGGAGATCCGCTCGCGGGTCGACCTGGCCGGCGCGCTCCTCGTTTCGGGCGAGCGGCCGGAGGAGGTGCTCGCGGCCCTCGACCCCGCGCTCCCGATCCTCTCGCGGCTGCCCGCGGAGGCGACGGGTCCGCTCACGCTGGAGGTGATGCAGAACCGCGGGGCGGCGCTCCTCATGCTGGGGCGGGCGGAGGAGGCCGCGGAGGCCTACCGGCAGGCGGCGGCCGCGGCGCCCGGTTCGGGTGGTCCGCTCGCGGGCCTCGCGGCGGCGCTGGCGCGCGGGGGCGACCTCGCGGGGGCGGTGGCCGCCGGCCGGGAGGCGGTCAAGGCCGATCCGGCGGCCGAGGGGGCGGCGGTGGCGCTGGCCGAAGCGCTCATCCTCTCGGGGGAGGAGACGGAGGCGCGGGCCGTGCTCGCCGCCCACGTGGCGCGCGCCGGCGGAGCGACGCGGGCGCGGACCCTTCTCGGGCAGTTGAGCCTCGCGGTCGGCCGGCCCCGGGAGGCGAAACGGGAGTTCGCCGAGGTGCTGCGGGCGGCTCCCGGTCACCCGGATGCGCGGCGGGGCAGCGCGGAGGCGGACCTCATGCTGGCGCGGGGCGCGCTGGCGCGCGGCGCGCGCGACGAGGCGCGTTCGCTCGCGGAGTCGGCGGTGACGGCCGATCCGGAATGCGCGGGGGCGATCGCGTTCCTCGCCGGCCTCGTCGACGACGCGGAGCGCGCGGAGCAGCTGCTGTCCTTCGCGGCGACGCTTCCGGGCGGGGAGGGGGCCCGGGACACGCTGTCGGCGCACCGGCTTGCCGCGGGGGTCCCGCGTCTTCGTGCCGGGGACGCGGCGGGTGCCGCACAGGACGCGGTCCGGGCGCTCCGGGCGGCGCCGGCGCGCCTCGACGGCGGGCTCCTCGAAGGGCTGACCGGGGACCTGCTCGCCGACTTGCGGTCCTTCGCCGCCGGGCCGGGCGCGATCGGCCGCGAGGGGCTGCTGGCCGGCCTCGTCGCCCTGTCCGGCGGGGACGCGGCGCTCGCCGAGGAGCAGCTCGGCGGGGCGCTGAAGGCGGCGGTCGACGCCGGCGGCGGGCCGGCGGTCCGCCTCGTGCTGCTCCTGCGGGGCCGGGGCCGCGCGGCGGCGGGGGACCTGGAGGGGGCGGAGGCGGACCTCTCGTTCGCCATGGAGCGGGACGCCTCCGACTGGCTGGCGCCGCTGCTCCTCTCCGAGGCGCGGAGCCGGCGGGCGGGGGGGGCGCTCTCGCGGGGAGAGTCCGCGGACGTCTTCCTCGATGGCGCGGTGTCGGCGGCGGAGGCCGCGGCGGCGCGGGCTCCGGAGCGGCTCGAGCCGCTGCTGCGGCTGGGCGAGGCGCACTTCGCGGCGGGGCGTTCGATCGACGCCCTGCGGGCGTTCTCGCGGGCGAAGGAGGGGTGGCCGGACCGCTCCGAGCCGCGCCTCGACCTTGCCGCCGTCTACAAGGCGCACTTCGTCGCCTCCGAGGACCGGGAAGCCCTGCGGGGGGCGCTGGAGGAGGTGACGGAGGCCCTCCGGCTCGAACCGGGGAATGCCCGGGCGCGGGCCGCGCTGGGGGAGGTCCTGCTCCTGTCGGGCCAGGCGAAGCGGGCGGCCATGGAGTTGTCGCGGGCGGTGGCGGAGGACCCGACGCTGGTCGAGGCGCGGGAGACGCTGGCCGGGCTCTACGTCCACAGTGGGCGTTCCCAGCTGGAGCAGGGCGGGCCGGAGGCCGCGGCGAAGGCGGCGGAGTCGGCCCAGCTCGCGCTGGCCCTCGGAGCCCGTGGCGCCGGTCCCCATCTGCTCCTCATGGACGCGCGGCGGGCGGAGCGGGACTTCGCGCGGGCGCTCGAGAGCCTCGCGGAGGCGAAGGCGCGGGAGCCGGACTCCGAGGAGGTGAAGGACGGGGCGGCCCGCTACCACCGGGATCTCGGGTACGCCTTCCTGCTCACGCGGCAGGAGGCGAAGGCGATGGCGGAGTTCAGGAAGGCGGTGGAGTCGGGTTCGAAGAACACCGATCTCGCGCCGGTGCGGCGGCTGCTCGGGATGGAGGAGGGCGGACCGGAGGGCGAGTCGCCCGATCCGGAAGTCGTGGCCATCCTCCGGGAGCGGACGGAGACGGCGCGCCGCCATTTCGAGGAGTCCGGGCGCCTGCTCGCGGCGGGGGACCTCGAGGGGGCGGAGCGGGAGATCCGGGCGTCGCTGGAGGCGCGCCGCACGGGCGAGGGGTTGTGCCGGCTCGGGGAGATCCAGCTCGCGGCTCGGCGGGAGGAGGAGGCGATCCGGTCCTTCCGGCTTTCGGCGGAGGTGAAGCCGGGGCTTGCCGCGGCGCACCTCGCGCTGGGCCACGCGCACTATCGGCGGGGGGAGATGGCGGAGGCGGTGGAGGCTTTCGAGCGCTGGCTCTCGACGGCGGGCGAAGGCGTGTCGGAGGAGGCGCGGGAGGCGATCCGGGCGCGGGTGACGGAGATGCGCGGGAAGCTGGACGCGGGGAAGTGACCGGCAAGCGCGCCGCCAGGCACAGAAGGTCGGGTGTCGTCGGGAACTCCCCGTACCCGCCCTGCGGACAACCGATAAGTTGACCCGCCGCCCCCCGCCGTGTCACTCTACCGCACTCCGAACCGTGGGCCGTTAGCTCAGAGGAAGAGCGCCATCCTCACACGGTGGAAGTCGTAGGTTCAAGTCCTACACGGCCCACCACCCCCGAAGTCTCTTGCCCCTACCGAGGTTCTGGCCCCGACTTGAACCTACGACTTCTCGGGGAAGGAGGCGCGTCAGCGCCTCCGGTGGGGGCGCGAGCCCCCACAGAACACCGCGCCCGCCGTGATGCCGCCGGAGGCGGAAGCGCGGCGGTTCAAGTCCTACACGGCCCACCACCCCCGACCGAAACCTCCGGAGTCCCGTCCCTACGGTCGTTTCCACGCAGACTCGAGATGGCGCGCCGTTGCACCCTCCAATGGCCGATCCTGGCGTCTCCGGGCCATTGTGTGGACCTCCGTGTGACACATTTCTGTCACACTTCCGCGTGCTGCAGGCCCTCCGGTCGCGGTGGACGGCGTCGATACGCGGAAGGCTTCGTCATGGTCCGGCCTCGTTCGCCGCCGCGGCGATCTCGCGGTGGAGGCGGACCTCCGGGATCATCGACTCCCGGCAGTCTTCTGGGGAGTTCTCGACCTGTGGCTGGCGGGTCTGATGATCCCCGTGGAATGATCGGGCGGGCTCTTCGACGACCGGCGCCCGGATGACCGCACTTCCCGCGATCCAGGCTTCCGCGTCTTGAACCACCTCGCTCTTTGCCGGCGGGCCGGTCTATAATGGCGGCATTCCCCGTGCGGTGCAGAGGTGGGTCATGCGCGCTCCCGTCCTTCTCGCCTCGGGCCTTCTCGCCGCCGGCGGCCTGCGGCTGCTGTTCGTTCCGAGGCCTGGCGGAATGGAGTCCGGTGCGCGTCCGGACGAACTGACCGGTCTGGCGTCCATCGACCCGCCGGCCCTGCCGGCCACCTCGACGGGGTTCGCAGTCCTCTTGGGCCGCGTCACCCGCGCGGGCGCGCCTCGCGCGGCGCTGGTGGAGGTGCGGCCGCTCCGGGATGTGTCGGGCTGCCGGACGGTCGCCGCCCGGCCGGCGGCCGACGCGATCGCGACAGGTAGGGACGGATCGTCAGCCGCTGTCAGGGCCCGGAGCGGGTCGGTGGCGCAAGCGCCAGGGCGGAGTCCGTGCGGAACCTCGTGACCGCATGCATCGTCGGGGTTCTGGTGCTGGTGGCGATGGCCGCATGGTCGGTCTTCGAATTGCCTCCTCCGATGCTGGTGCTCCGGTATGGTCTGCCCCCGACTGGCGGTCCGACAGGACGGCGCGTCGAGATCGAAGGAGTGATTTTCGTCGAACTGCGGCCCGGCTACTTCCGGATGGGCTCGCACGCGCGCTGCGACGGCGGGGATCTGCGGGGGCGGATCGGCGCGGTCTTCGGCTTCACCTGGGGGCGCCCGGCGACGCACTCGAGCGAGTGTCCGCGGCATTGGGTGGAACTGCGCCGGGCTTTCTGGATCGCGAAGGCGGAGGTCACGACCGAGCAGTTTCGGCGCTTTGGTGCACATCTCGTCCGTGATCGCCCGGTGAGTCTCGACCCGAAGCCGGTGACGGAGCTGCTGTGGGATGATGCTCGAAGGTACTGCGAGTGGTTGGCCACCCGCGGTCCGCTCGAGGTCCGCCTGCCGACCGAGAGCGAGTGGGAGTTCGCCTGCCGGGCGGGCTCAGAGGGCGAGTACTGCTTCGGGGACGCGGCATCGCGAATGGGGGGGTACGGCTGGTCACGCGAGAATTCCCGGGGGCTGATCGAGGCCGGTGCCGCATGGCTCGCCAACCGGTGGGGGCTCTTCGACATGCATGGCAATGCCGGCGAATGGTGCTGTGATCGCTGGCACCCGAACTACGACGGCGCGCCGTTGGACGGATCGGCCTGGACGGACGTCGGCTCGCCGGACCGGGTGAGCCGGAGCGGGAGCGCCTTCGATACGTGGTTGGACTGTGGATCGGCCCGGCGCAGGGGGACGGACCAGTGCCGCAGACTGCACCTCGGCGGAGTGCGTCCCGCCGCGGACCCCCGCTGACGCCCGGGATCGCGGCTCCGACACGGGTCGGATCGAAGGGGCCGCGGGCCCTCCTTCGACACCCCCTGAGAACCAGGGGTGTGCAAGGCCGGCAGGTGGGGAGATTGGCGCGCCCGGTCCGCCGGTCGCCGCTTCGAGCCCCGGCCGGGATCGATCGCTGACCTCTTCGCGGCCTTCGCCAAATCCCGTGGTGGCAGGCTGGACTTTGGCGGCGAATTCAAGTCAGGGAATCCGGACTGTTCACGCCGGGTCGGCGGACAGCAGGTAGCCGCGTTCGAGGAGTTCGCGGGTCAGGGCGCAGACCTCGGGGACGACGGCGTCCACCGGGACGCCGGCCCGGAAGGCGAGGGCGTGAGCCAGTTCCGACAGCGGGCGGACGCCGTCGAAGCGGCCGCAGAAATCGGCGGCGTCGGGCCGGAGGGGAAACTCCGCGAAGAGCCCCTCGGGATGCACCAGTCGCACGGAATCGAGCCCCCAGGTACCGCCCTGGGCCCGGTGGGCGGCGATCAGCCGGACGGAAGGGGGGGGCGCGAACCGCCGAGTGAGCAGGTCGGCGTCGGCGGGACAGGCCTCCAGCACGTCGCGGTTGGCGAACCCCCGGTGGACGGCATCCCCGAACGCGCCGCGCGGGCGGTCGGCGTGGGTCATGAACTTGGCCCACGTCCTCCCGGTGCGACGGCGCAGGGCGATCAGGCCACCGTGCATCGCGGTGACGCGGTGGGCCCGGAAGAAGGCCATCCACTGCTCGAAGAACCCGGCGTCGTCGTCCTCGGATCGCCACGGGGCGTCGAGGAGCTTCGACTGCGTGTAGCTCTCGGGGGTCTGGGAGTAGAGCGGCATGACCCAGACGTCGCAGCCGAGGCCGCCGAACCAGCCCTCCAGCCGCCTGGTCCACGGCTCGCCCTCGACCTCCGCCCATTCGCAGATCATCTGGAGGAAACCTCCCTCGGCGAGCACCTCCGGCGCCCCGCGCACGAGGCGGCGGCAGAAGCCGTCGAGGGGTTCGTCCTCGGAGTGGGCGTAGACGAGGCCCTCCGAGGGGCCGAGGATGAATGGCGGGGTCCGGCCGGAAACCGGCGCGAAGAGGTCGCCCTCGAGACACTCGATGTTCCCAAGGCCGTTCAGCTCCGCGCTCAGGCGGGTGAAGAAGAGGCACCGGGGGTTGATGTCGGTGGCGGTCACGGAGACGCAGTGGGCCGCCGCCACGAGGGCCTGGATGCCGTTTCCGCAGCCGAGGTCGAGGACGCTGGCGAAGGGCCGGCGGATCGTGGAGTCGAGCATGAGGATCGCCGCGGGGTTCACGGTCAGCACGTGCTCCGCGGCCTTTGGACCGAGGACCTGCCGGAAGTGGTCGGAGACGACGAGGAGGTCGCGGAAGGGGCGCACGCGGAACGGCGCCGTCACCCGGTCGCCCTCGACGGCGAGGAACCCGAGGCGTGCCGCGAGGTCCCGGAAGTCGGCCGGGAGGGCGCGCTCCGCGGCGCCCCGCGCACGAGGCGGCGGCAGAAGCCGTCGAGGGGTTCGTCCTCGGAGTGGGCGTAGACGAGGCCCTCCGAGGGGCCGAGGATGAATGGCGG
>JALOQY010000258.1 GCA_025459285.1 Planctomycetota bacterium
GACGCCGGGTACTGTTCCCAAGCGAACATCGTGGCGACTGGTAGCGGAAGGTCGCCCCGTACATCGCAACCGGGCGGCATGTCACGGCACGGGAAGTCCGACCGACGAGGCGGACAAGGTAGCGGTCCTGAGGACGCAGTCGATGCGGGAGAAGCTGAAAGCCGGGGGCTTTACGAGTCCCTACCGTCCGCGGGTCAGGTCGTTGAACCGGTCTTCGGCCAGATCATATTGCGAGGGGATTCCGCCAGTTCCTGCACCGGGGTCTCTCAAAGGTCCAGGGAGACTGGTCGATGGTCTGCACCACCCACAATCTCCTGAAACTCTGCGCGGTCCGGAACTGAAGCAAGACCGGGCATCCTCATCGGCTCGGCCATGAAGCCTCAGAATGCCTCCGACCAGGCTTCGTACCCATCCGAAACCAGGCGGCGACCCGCGAGTTCTGGAAGACCATTCGATCTGAGATCAAAGCCGTTTCAAGCCGTTCATAGCTGGCAGCCCGTCGCCGAGAGGCTTCCGCGCGCCTGAGGGCTTACGGCGACGGGCTGCCTGCGCTGATAGAATTCCGGGATGCCCACCATGGAGCGGGCCATCTCCGCCGCCCGATACAGGATCCTCGCGGTCCGGTTAACCGGCGCGCTCGTGATCGCGCTTCCCGGCGCCATCGCCGCCGCCGCCCTTCTCTCCGGCGCGTTCCTCCTCCTCGGCCGGCCCCCGCTCGGGGTCCCGTTCCTCGCCGCGGCCGCCGGGTTCGCGGCGTTCCTCTCCGCCGCGATCCTCCTCTTTCGCCCCGTGCCACCCTCCCTCGCCGCCGCGGAGGCGGACCGCGCCCTCGGTCTCGACGAACGTCTCTCCACGGTTCTCGCCCTCCGGCGCGGCCGCGCCGGCGATCCCCTCGGCCTCGGCGGGGCGCTCCGGGAGGACGCCGAGCGCGCCGTCCGGCGGGCGGATCTCGGCCGCCTGCGCCGGGCCATCCCGCGGCCCTCCCTGCTCCCCGCCCTCCTCGCGCTCCCGCTTGCCGCCGTCTTCCTCCTCCTCGCCACGACCGCGCCGCGCGCCGCCGGGCTCCCCCCCGGCGCCCCCTCCCCCGAGGCGCTGCGGACGGCGCAGGTCGCGCTCCGGAGGCTCGAGCAGCGCGCCGCCGTTGCCGAGACCGCCGCCCGCCTCCGCGCCATGCCCGAGGCCGCCGCGCTCGCGGCGCTCATCCGCGACGAGGCCGCCCGCCTCGCCGCCGAGCACCCCCGCCCGGCGGAGGCGGTGGCTCGGCTCGGCGCGCTCGAGAGGACGGCCCGCGATGCTGCCCGCCGGTTCGCCGGCCTCCCGCCTCCGGACGGCGACCCCTTCGAGGCCACCGACCTCGAGCACTTCGCCGCCCTCGCCGAGGCCCTGCGGGCCCTCGAGAACGCCGATCCCTCTTCCCTCCGGCCCCGCATCACCGCGCTCCTCGATCGTCTCCGGGAGGCCGGCGGCACCGGCCTCAACGGCGCGGCGGCCGCCGAGGCCGCGGCACTGGCCGAGGCCCTGCGCGCCCTCGGAGCGCTCGGGGCGGCCCTCGGGGACCTGGCTTCGCCCGGCGCTGCATCCGGTGCTTCGCCCGGCGCCCCCCATGCCGGCCTCGACCCGGCGAAGCTCGCGCGCCTCGCCGAAGCCGCCGAGGCCCTGCGGCGACTCCTCGAGGAGCGCGAACGATCACCGGAAGATCCCGGGCGCGCCGAGGCCGAAGCCCGCTCCTACCGCCTGCTCCAGATGACCGACGAGGAGATCGAGCAGATGATCCGGGCGATGGAGGAACTGCGCCGGATGCTCGAGATGGGCGAGGAGGCCGCCCTTGCACGGGCCGCCGCCGGCGGGCTCGGGCTCGTCCCCCTTCGTGGCGCGGGATCCGCGCTCCCGGTTGCCGTTCCCGGCACCGGCGGAGCCGGCGCCGGTCGCGGGGGGCTTCCCCCGGTCCGCGCGGACACCACCCCCACCCGCCCCGACTTCCTGCCCGGCCTCCCCGGCCCCCGGGGCGCGGTCACGCTGATCCGCACGGTCCGGCGCCTGCCCGCGCCGGACGCCCCGCCCGCGGCTTTCCTCGAGCTCCGTCGTGCCGCCGCCCGGGAGGCCGAGGAGGCCCTGCGGCGCGGCGACATCCCCCGCCGCTACCGGGGCGTCGTCCGGAGGTACTTCGCCGATCCCGGGGACGGACGGTGACCTTCCTCGCGCCGGGCGCTCTCCTGCTCCTCCTCCCCGCGGCGGGGGTCATCGTGCTTCCGTTCCTCCGCCGCTCTGCGGACCGCCGGCTCGCCCCCGCCGTCCTCCGCGCCCTCGTCCTTTCCCTCGTCGTCCTCGCTCTCGCCGGGCCCCGGACCACCGCCGCCGCGAAGGGGCGCGCCGTGGCCTTTCTCGTCGATGTCTCCGCGAGCATCCCCGCCGAGGCCGCCGCCCGCGCCGCCGCCTTCGTGGCCCGGGCCCGGTCCACGCTCTCTCCCGCCGACCGCGCCGCCGTCTTCGTCTTCGCCGAAACACCCGCCGCTGAGACTCCTTTCGCGCCCCCCGGGGACGCGCCGGCCGGCCCGGCCCCCTTCACGGCTCGCGTCCCCGTCGAGGGCACGGACGTGGAAGCCGCCCTCCGCTTCGCCCTCGGCGCACTGCCTCCCGACCTCACTCACGAGATCGTCCTCCTGACCGACGGCAACGAGAACCTCGGCGACGGGGTGGCCGAGGCCCACCGCGCGGCCGCCGGGGGCGCCTCCCTCGCCGTCCTGCCTCTCCGGTACCGGCGACAGGACGCGGTCTCCGTCCGCAGGATCGAGGTCCCGGACATCGCGCCGACCGGCGCCGTTGTCACCACGCGGCCGCTCCTCTCCTCCACCCGGGCCGGCGTCCGGGCGGAACTCCGGCTCTTCGTCGACGGAGCCGCCGCCGGCTCGGAGAGAGTCCTTCTGCCCGCCGGGAAGAGCCTCGGTCCGGAGTTCCGTTTCGTCCTTCCCGACGCCGGCCTCCACGAGGTCTCCGTCACCGTCACCGCGGAAGGCGACTCCGGGGCCATGGACAACGAGGCGCGCGCCGCGGTGCGCGTCCTCGGCGAAGGGGCGGTCCTCCTCGTCGAGGCGACCGAGGGGGCGAGCATCCTCTCCCGGGCCCTCGGCGGCGCGACCATCGCGCTGCGGCACGCGCGGCCCGCTTCCCTCCCGGACTCGCCCCTCCTCTTCCAGCCCTTCGACGCGGTCGTCCTGTCCGACATCGCGGCCTCGGAGCTTTCGGACGCGCAGCTCGACGCACTCGAAGTCGCCGTCCGCGACATCGGCACCGGCGTCTTCGTCCTCGGCGGGGAAAGCGCCTACGCGCCCGGCGGCTACCGCGACACGGCCCTCGAGAGGCTCCTCCCGGTCCGCATGGACCTCCGGGAGAAACAGGTGCTCCTCAACGGAGCGCTCGTGATCATCCTCCACACCTGCGAGTTCGACGTCGGCAACCACTGGGCCCTGCGCATCTCCGCCGCGGCCCTGCGGGCGCTCACCCCGCGCGACTTCGCGGGGATCATCGGCTACGGTCCCTCGGGGGACGAGTGGGTCCTCCCCTTCGCGCGCGTGGAGAACCCCGCCGGTCTCGCCTCCCGCCTGACGGACCTCCGCACCGGCGACATGCCGTCCTACGACTCCTCGCTCACCCTCGCCGAGAAGGCGCTCGCGCCCTGTCCGGCGCACCTGAAGCACGTCGTCGTCATCTCCGACGGCGATGCGGCCCAGCCCGACAGCGAGCTCGTGGCCCGCCTCGCCGCCGCCGGCATCACGGTTTCCGCCATCTGCGTCGATCCCCACAGCGCGAGCGACGCCGCCACGATGCAGTTCCTCGCGAAAATCGGACGGGGGCGCTTCTTCCGCCTCGACCGGAACCAGGTCGCGGCGCTCCCCCGGATCTTCGTGACCGAGGCCACGACCCTCCGGCGCGCGGCGATCCGCAAGGAGCCTTTCGTCCCGATCCTCGTGGCCGGAGGACCCGACGCGCATCCCGCCGTCAAGGGGCTCGCGCCACCCCTTCCCCGGCTCGCCGCCATGACCCGCACGGAGGTCAAGGAGCGCGCCGAGATGCTCATCTCCGGGCCGGACGGCGACCCCGTCCTCGCCTTCTGGCGCTACGGCCTCGGAGCGACCGCCGCCTTCACCTCGGCCCTCGCGGGAGGCTGGATCGGGGACTGGGCGGAGATGGAGGGACTCGACCGCTTCCTCGTCCAGACGGTCCGCTCCGTCGCCCGGACCGCGGGTCGTCCGGGGTACTCGGCGACCGCCGAGGTCACCCGCGGCACCGCGAGGATCCGCCTGCGGGCGGTCTCGACCACCGGCGAGGAGCACGACTTCCTGCGTGTCGAGGGCGCCCTCGTACGACCCGGAGAAGCGACCGTTCCCTTTCCCCTCGCCCCGCGCGGTGGCGGGATCCACGAGGGCAGCGTCTCCCTCCGCGGAGGCGGCCGCGCCCTCGCGGTCCTGCGCTTCACGGACCCCGAAACCGGAGATCCGGCCCAGGTCGAGGTCCCCCTTCGGGGCGATCCGGCCGAGGAATTCCTCGCGACGGAGCCCGACGACTCGTTCTTCGTGCGGCTCGCGGCCGAGGCCGGGGCGACCATCCTCGGCCCGGACGACCCGCTTCCGGCGCCACCCGCGGCCCGGGCCACCGCCGGCGCGAACCCGGTCCCGTGGCTCCTCGCGGTCGCGGCGCTGCTCCTCGTCGCCGACCTCGCGCTGCGCCGCCTGCGCCCGGACTTCCGGCGCCTCATCGCGCTGCTGCCGCGGCGGGCGGCTCCCGCGACAGCCGCTGCCGGCGACGCGGGGGACGAGCACCACGCTCCCGCGCCGCGCGAGAAACCGGTTTCCGGCGAGGCCCCGCCCGTCGCGCCGGAGCCGCCGGCGGCGGGCGCCGCCGATCGCCTCGACGCGCTGGAGCGCGCCAAGCGGAGGGGCCGGGAATCGAGGCGATGGGAGGAGACCGGCCACGGATCATGAGCGTGCCGGCGATCGGACCCCGGGTCGAACGTCCGGGGAGGAGGAACGATGTCCACGGATCCGAGAGACGATGCGCGGAACTTCGCGGAGCGCTTCCGGCGGCTCACGGCGGAGGTCGGGCGCGTGGTGGTGGGCCAGGAGGCCGCCGTCCACGCCGTCCTGGCCTGCCTCGTCACCGGGGGCCACTGCCTCCTCGAGGGCGTGCCGGGCATCGGCAAGACGCTCCTCGTGCGGACGCTCGCCGCGGCCCTGAACCTCGAGTTCCGCCGCATCCAGTTCACCCCGGACCTCATGCCCGCCGACGTCACGGGCACGATGGTCCTCGCCGAGGAGGGCGGCTCCCGCTCGTTCCGCTTCGAGCCGGGGCCCGTCTTCGCGAACCTCGTCCTCGCCGATGAGATCAACCGCGCCACGCCGAAGACGCAGTCCTCGCTCCTCGAGGCGATGCAGGAGCAGGCCGTCACCGTGGCGGGGGTGACACGGAAGCTCCCCGCGCCGTTCGCCGTTCTCGCCACCCAGAACCCCGTGGAGATGGAGGGCACCTACCCGCTGCCCGAGGCCCAGCTCGACCGGTTCCTCCTCAAGGTCCTCGTGGGCCCGCCGACGCGCGCCGAACTCCTCCAGATCGTGCGCCGCACGACGAGCCCGGACGAACCCATCGCGGAGCGCGTCATGGACGGCCCGGAGGTCCTCCGCCTCCGCCGCCTCGTGCGCGGCGTGATCCTCGCCGACCACGTGGCGGACTTCGCGAACCGCCTCGTCATCGCCACGCACCCCGGGGAGCCCTCCGCCCCGGAGGAGGTCCGCCGCTACGTCCGATACGGTTCGAGTCCGCGTGGGGCGCAGGCCCTGGTCCTGTCGGCCAAGGTCTCGGCGCTCCTCGACGGCCGGGTCAACGTGGCCATGAAGGACATTGCGGCGCTCGCGCTCCCCGCCCTGCGCCACCGCGTCCTCCTCACCTACGAGGCCGAGGCCGACGGGGTCTCCGCCGACACCGTGGTCCGGGCCGTGCTGGCCGCGGTCCCCGCCCGCGACATGCTCTCCGGGGAGAAGCCGTGAGCCTGCTCTCCCCCGAGTTCCTGGCGCGGCTCGCGGGCCTCTCCCTGCGCACGCGCCGGACCACCGCGGCCCGCGAAAGAGGCGAACGCCGGTCCCGCCGCCGCGGCCGCAGCGTGGAGTTCGCCGACTACCGCGACTACGCCCGGGGCGACGACGTCCGCTTCCTCGACTGGAACCTCCTGGCGCGGCTCGACCGGCTCTTCCTCAAGCTCCACCACGACGAGGACGAACTGCGCGTCCACCTGCTCCTCGACGCGTCGCGCTCCATGGCCTTCGGGGACCCGTCGAAGGCCGGCCACGCCGCGCGGACCGCCGCCGCCCTCGGCGCGGTGGCCATCGCCGCCCGCCACCGTGTCCGCCTCGCCGTTCTGGCCGAGGAGCCCGTCCCGTCCTCCCCGTGGCTCCGCGGCCCCTCGGGTCTCTCCCGGCTCTTCGGGCTCCTCGAGGCCGTCGCCCCGGCCGGCCGCAACGTCCTCAACGAAGGCGTCCGCCGCTACGTCCTCACCGCGCGCCCCACGGGCCTTCTCGTCCTCGTCTCCGATCTGCTCGACCGGTCCGGAGTGCTGCCGGCGCTGCGAGCCCTCGTCCGTCCCGGCCTCGACGTCCACCTCGTCCAGATCCTCGCGCCCTCGGAGACCGAGCCCGATCTCTCCGGCGACCTCCGTCTCGTCGATTCCGAGGAACGCACCGGCCTCGACATCGACGCCGCGCCGCGCACGATGGTCGCCTACCGGCGCCGGCTCGCGGCCTATCTCGACACGATCGACTCCTTCGCCCTCGCCCGGGGGTTCGCGGCGCCGGCCTTCCTCGGCCTCTTCGCCCTCTCGATCCCGATCGTGCTCCTCTTCTTCCTCCGGAGGCGGCGCGATCCGGTGGAGGTCTCCACGACCTTCCTCTTCGAGGAGGCACTGCGCGAGGAGCGCGTCTCCCTCCTCCTCCATCGCCTGGAGAGGAACCTCCTCCTCGTCCTCCAGATCGCCGCGCTCTTCCTCCTCGCTGCCGCCGCCGCCGACCTCGTCTTCCGCCTCCCGCCCACCGCCGGCGCGCGCCGCGTCGTCCTCCTCGTGGACCGCAGCGCATCGATGGGCACCCGCGACGGCGCCGGACGGCGACGGATCGACCGGGCCCGGGAGCGCGCCGGCGTCCTCCTCGAGTCCCTGAGGGGGGGAGACGAGGCCATGCTCGTCGCCTTCGACTCCGAAGCCCGCGTGCTCTCCGGTCTCACCGGCGATTTCGCGGCGCTCCGCGTGGCCCTCGCCGGCATCGAACCCGCCGACCGCCCCACCAACGCCCGCGCGGGCCTCGCGGCCGCCGCCGCCGGCGCCGCCGACGCCGAGGTCTTCCTCTTCTCCGACGGCGCCTTCCCCGAGGTCGGCGAGGTCCCGGACTCCCCGCTCCCCCCGGCCCTCCGGTTCGTGGCGACCGGCGGGGACTCCGCGAACGCCGGCGTCACCTCCCTCGAGGTGGCCGTCGGCCTCGACCTCCCGCCCCGCTGCTTCGTGGGGCTCTTCAACGCCGGCGCGGCCCCCGCCGCCCGCACTCTCTCGCTCCTCCGCGGCGAAGCCGTCTTCGCGGCGCAGGAGGTCTCGCTGCCCCCGGGCGCCGGCTCCGGCGTCTCCTTCGACCTCTCCGCCGTTCCGCCCGGCCCCTGCGAGGTGCGCCTCGAACCCGCCGACGCGCTCCCCGCCGACGACCGGGCCTTCTTCATCCTCCGGGAGGAACCGGTCCGGCGGATCCTCGTCGTCACCCCGGGCAATCCTCTCCTGGAGCGACTTCGCGACCTGCACCCCCGCGTGGAGGTCTACGTGAGCGCGCCGGACGCGTTCGACGCGAAGGCCGCGGCGACCTTCGACCTCCTCATCATCGACCGCGAACCCCCCGCGGATCCCCTGCCCGCGCGGCCCGCGCTGTGGATCGACGCCGTCCCGCCGGGACGCGGGGTCACTCTCGCCCCCCCCCTCGCGAACCCCGAGGTCATCGACTTCGACCGCGCCCGCCCGGCGAATCGCGACGTGGACTGGTCCGACGTGCTCTTCGCGCGAGCCTCCCCCATCCTCGCCGAACGACCCGGTCTCCTCGTCCCGCTCGTCGAATCCGCCGCTGGACCGCTGGTCGCCGAACTCACCGCCGATCCCCATGCGGTCGTACTCGGCTTCGACCTCTCCGACTCGAACCTCGTCCTGCGCGTCGCCTGGCCGATCCTCCTCGCCAATCTTCTCGATCAGGCGACCTTCCGCGATTCCCCGGCCGGTGCGTCCTTCGCCCGCGCGGGCTCCGTTCTCAGCGCCCCCCTGCCTCCGGAGGCCGCTCGGGCGACTCTCTTCGGGCCCGGAGGCGTCTCGTTCCCGCTCGCGCCGCTTTCGGACCGCACCGTGGCCTTCGCCGAAGCCGGCCGGGCCGGCTTCTACCGGTTCGAGTTCGACCGCGGGCCACCCCACGCCGCGGCGGTCTCCCTCCTGTCGCCCGAGGAGACCGCCGCGGCCCCCGCCGACCACGTCTTCGTGGCCGGCGAACGCCGGCCCGCCGATCCGGGCTCCGTGGAGGCGAACCGCCCGGCCCGGCCGTGGCTCCTCCTCCTCGCGCTGGTCGCCCTGGCCGCCGAGTTCCTGCTCCACACCTTCCGGCGGCGCCGCTGAATCCTCTTCCGGTAGACGCGAACGGCTCTCAGAATCCGGCCATGGACACCCTCACCCTCGACGACGTCTCGCATCGCGTCCGCGCCGGCGGGCGACTCGGCCGGGACGAGGCCCTCTTCCTCTACGATCAGGCCGATCTCGACGCCATCCGCGTGCTGGCCGACGAGGCCGCCGAGCGGCGCCACGGCAAGCGCGTGACCTACGCGGTCAATCGCCATCTGAATTCTTCTGCGCCTTCTCCCGCAAGCGCGGCGAGCCCGGCGCCTACGAGTTCGACTTCGACACGATGCGGGCCCGCGCCCGGCAGGCCGTCGAGGCCGGCGCCACCGAACTCCACATCGTGGGCGGCCTCCACCCCGACTGGCCCTACGAGACCTACCCCCGTCTGCTCCGCACCCTGCGGGCGGAGTGCCCCTCCCTCGCCCTGAAAGCCTTCACCGCGGTGGAACTGGACTGGTTCGCCCGCCTCGCCGGGCAGCCGGTGGAATGGGTGATCGATGACCTGAAGGCCGCCGGGCTCGCCTTCGTCCCGGGCGGCGGCGCGGAGGTCCTCTCCGACCGCGTCTGGAAGAAGCTCTTCCGGTCGAAGATCCCCCCCGCGCGGTGGCTTTCGATCCACCGCGCCGTCCACCGCGCGGGGCTGCGCTCGAACGCCACACTCCTCTTCGGCCACATCGAGACGGTCGAGGAGAAGGTCGACCACCTGCTCGCGGTCCGCGCGCTCCAGGACGAGACGGGCGGCTTCGTGGCCTTCATCCCGCTGCGGTTCCACCCGGAGAACACGGTCCTCGCCCACCTGCCCATCGCCCCGGAGGAAGCGTTCCTCCGGGAGGTCGCCGTGGCCCGACTCGTCCTCGACAACGTGCCGCACGTGAAGGCGTACTGGATCATGGCCGGCCTCGACGCCGCCCGCCGCGCGCTCACCGGCGGCGCCGACGACTTCGACGGCACCGTGGTCGAGGAACGGATCACCCACATGGCCGGCGCGCTCACCCCCGAGGGCCTCCCCGAGAGCCGCCTCCGGGAGATCATCCTCGCCGAGGGCAAGACCCCCGTCCGGCGCTAGCCGCCCGTCGGCGCAAGCCTCCGCGCTGGTGGAAGCCCCTCGGTGCCGGAGGGAACAGGTTCCCCTGGCTCACGTTCCAGGGCCAGGTGTCTTCTTCATGCCATCTGAGAAGGAGACACCGGGCCTGATGCCCGCGAGATCCGAAAAATCAGCAGCCTGTCGGGGCCATGGACGATCTCTGCGGTGCGACCCGTTACCCCGACAGGCCGCTCGGGCCACCGGCTTCCTTGCCCCCGCCCTGGGAGGACAGCGGCCCGGAGGCCTCCCCCGCGATCTCGCTGCCGAAGTGCGACACGTCGAGGTCCGAGCCGGTGGCGTGGCGGGGCGCGCTCCGCCCCTCGCGCAGGGCGCCCGGGCGGGACAGGCGGGCCACCAGGGCGCGCCCCGCGGCGCGGGGTTCTCCACGAGGTCTCCCGCCGGCGACATTCCCCGGAGCCAGGCCTCGAGCTGCGACGCCACCAGTTCGCCGAGAAGGTAGTTCTGGTAGTAGACCGGCGAGACCGCGAAATGGATCTTCGCCGCCCAGTCCGGTGCGTCCCGCCCCTCCGGCCGGCGCAGCCCCTGGAGCCACTCCCGGAGGTCCCACCAGAACGCGTTCCGGGAGAGCCCCGGGTCGGCGTAGAGCGCCCGCTCGAACCGGCACATGACGAGCATCCAGCGCATCATGACGAGCTTCTCCAGCCGCTCGCGCCGCAAAACGGCCGCCGCGATCTCCCCCGCCCGGGTCGCCGGCAGCCCCGCCACCTTCGTGAGCCAGACGGGGTCCCGGACCAGACGTGAAAGGAGCATCGCCACCGCCTCCGTCATCAGCGAGTGGGCCGGCGACTTCAGGAGGAACGGCAGGTCCGGGGAGACGTACCGGTCGTAGGCCGCGTGGCCGAACTCGTGCAGCATCGTGATCATCCAGCCCTCGGACGGCTCGACATTGGCGAGGACCCGGACGTCGCCCTCGCGGTCCATGTCGATGCAGAACGCGTGCTCGCACTTGCCCTCCCGCGGGAAGAGGTCCGACTGCGCGACCACCGTCCTCACGTCGAGGCCGAGCCCCTCGAAGGTGCGCACCGTCAGATCGACGAGG
>JALOQY010000259.1 GCA_025459285.1 Planctomycetota bacterium
TGTGAGAGGATTGAGTGTGCTTGTTGTCGATGACCATGAGTCCGTGAGGACCTCTGTTCAGAGGCTGCTGGACAGGGAGGGTTTCTGTGTTGTTTCGGCCAGTAGTGCAGAGGAGGCGCTGCGGATGTGTGCTGTCCGAGAGTACGATGTCGTGCTTTCAGACCTTCAGATGCGTGGAATGAGTGGGTGTGGGCTGTTCCGCGCCCTTCGGGCCTCCGGCTGTCGCTCCAAACTCGTCTTGATGAGTGGATCCCAGGCAAGCGAACGTGAACGGCAGGCCGGCGTCGAGGACTGCGTCATCAAGAAGCCGTTCCGGCGCGAGGAGGTTGTACAGGTGCTTCGAAGCTTGAGCGCCAGCGAAAAAGAACGCCCCCATGAAGAGGGCGTTTGGACGCTTGGTGACCGCCGATCCAGACTAGGCTAGATTAGTCCCAGCTGGGGTCGACAATCGGATTTCGAGAGTCTGAGGACTTGGCCAAGAAGATGCCCTCAGGGGAAAATGCACTGTTGGAGTACGTACGGAGCTGGCCCAGGAGGGGGGGGGCGGGGGGGACGGGGGTCGTGATCGGGAACAGCGGGGCGTGCACCGGGAACGTCATGACGTAATGGGTTTCCGGGCCGACCGTCGCGTAGAGATGGGCGAAACCACCGACCGCGTGCGGGGGAACGCTGACCTCGAGTTCGGCGAGTCCACCGAGCGGGAAGCCGTCCTGGAAGGACCGCAGAGTGAATTCGGACCCGAGGGGCAGCGGCGGCAGAACGGGCTCTTCGGCCCGTGCCACGTGGGCAACGGCAAATGCCGCTACGGCGGCGATGACGAAGCCGCTGAGCAGCCAGAGACTGGCCTTACGCATGACCTTTTCCTCCACCTCGAAAGAAACCAGCGGAGCTCCCGGGTTACCAGCCCGGTCGGACCCACATTGGGTGCCCCGTCAGGCGCCTGTTGCCTCCTTCAGATGCCAATGCTTCAGAGCAGCACCCCTGGAAAAGGGGCGTACTTCCAAGCAGAGCCTAAGCAAGAGCTTAGGGCTCGTCAAGGACATTTCGCGGGAAAATTCAGCGGAGGTGTGGTTCCTGGAAACGAAATCCGCCCGGGAAAACCGGGCGGTCGCTGGAAGGCAGGGATGATTGCCTACTACCGATAGTAGGCAAATCCAGCATGGAGTCGAACTGGTAGCGGAGCCGGCGTCACGTACGCGCTCCGCTCGTAGACCCTTACAGGAGCCGTATAGGTCGTTGTCCGGTAGGTCGTCCCGCCGCGGATCATGTGCTCGATCACCCGCTCCGAGACCCCTGACCGCTTGAGGTCGATCATGTCCTGGGCAGAGAGATCGAAGCGGGAACCGCTCTGGTCGATCTTCGCGATGATGAGGTTGTCCGACATGCCCGCCTGCGACAACCGGATCACATCCAGGATCGAGAGCGACCCGCGGGCGTCGATCTCCCGAAGGATCTCTTCGTTCCGGGCCTCGGACTCCTCGATCTGCTCATCGACGTTGTCGAAAGCGTTCCCGATCATCGCACCCGCGAGCGCACCCAGGCCGGCGCCGATCGCCACGCCGGTTCCGGCGTGCCCGGACTGATTGCCGACGATCGCCCCGGTGCCCGCCCCGACAGCGGCCCCCAGAAGCGTGCCGATGGCCGTCTTGTCGCCAGGCGTGGCGCAACCCGCGGCCAGGGGGAGGACGGCCAGGATGGCGAGAACCGTGATGGTCTTCATGTCAGGTCTCCATTTCAGTCGTCACGTCCCCTGTCCGGGGACTCGACAGGACCACAGCACCGCTCATGCCAAGCGTCCGGAGGCGACCCGAGGGTCGCTCTGATGGATCCTAACCTCATGATTTGAAGCAGGTTGAGGAAATTGATGGTGAAGTGGGCGAGAATGCAGCCCAGGAGGCTCCCTGTCCACTCCAGAAGGCACCCGAGCCCGAGCCCGAGGACTGATGCGAAAGCCGTCCAGAGCAGGAACCGGCGGTCCGGACCGATGTGGACGAGCCCGAAGGCCAGGCTCGTGAGCCCGAATCCCACAGCGGGTTGCATGGCCCCGCGGAAGAAGAACTCCTCTCCCACGGCGCTGGCCAGCGCGAGTCCGAAGCACGCGGATGGCGAGCAGGATCCGAGCACCCCGCGGACCTCGGCGGCCAGCCATCGCATCGGCCCGGAGTGCCGAATTCCGATTGCGCTCGAAGCCACCACCGCGAGTCCCCCCGATCCTCCGACCAGAAGACCGAGCAGGGGATGGGCGCCGGGAAGGGAGGCCGGAACCGGGTTCCCGGTCCGGATCCAGACCCAGACGATCCCCGAAAGGCCCAGCAACCCGTAGAAGGAGAATGCCAGCGACAGGACCGGGTAGGCTGGCCCGAACCCCGGATGGAGCCCCGAGGACTCTCGAGTGGGAGTGTCCATGTGCGATCCCGTCGACCACGGCCAACCGACGAGGGGTACGCCGCGCCGTCCGGCGTGTCCTCCGGAGGGAACACTCCTGACGATCTTTCAAGACTATAGCGGAGCCGGACCGCGGAAGAGTCGGATTGCCTTCCCAACCTGTCGTGCTAGAGTCGAATCGCCACACGTAAGAAGTGACTGGATACCGGCTTTGGGCGCTCACGAGGGCGGATTGCTTGGACCTACAGGAGGACCACGAACTCGTCCGGCGGATCCGCTCCACGGACCGCGTGACCGCCGAGTCCGCTTTCGATGCGCTCTATCGGAAGTACCGGGACCGGGTCTTCGGGATCGCCGTCCGCATCCTGAACGATCGTGGCCTGGCGGCGGACGCCACACAGGCCACGTTCCTCGCCGTCTTCCGCAAACTGCGTCAGTTCGACTTCCGGTCGGCATTCTCCTCCTGGCTATTCCGGGTGACCGTGAACCAGAGCCTCGATCTTCGCCGGAGACGGGCGAACGTGGCCCGGGTCTCCCTCGACGACCCCGCGATCGCCGCAACCGCCACCATCCGCGACTTCCGTCGAAGCGAACCCGGCGACCCCGGGGAGGAGGCCGATCGTGCAGAACTCACCCGCCTGATCCGTCGGGCCCTGGCTTCCCTGCGTCCGCGACACACGGCGGTCCTCGTCCTCCGGTACATGGAGGGATTCTCCTACGACGAGATCGCCGAAATCCTGGACGTGCCGGTCGGCACGGTCCGGAGTCGGCTAAGCCGGGCCCACGTGGCCCTTCAGGAGATTCTCGGTCATTCGCTCGATGAGTACCTCTGATCCCATGAACACGGCTGCGGTCGGCTCCCGGGGCCGGACGGCCATGCTGCTCGTGATGGCCCTGCTCCTCGGAGTCGGCTGCGATCCGCGCTCTCCTGTTGCGCGCCGGGAGGCGGCGAACGCCGGGACACCATTCCTCGTTGCGGCGTTCCCTGCCGACGGCGAGCGCGACGTCCGCCGGGACGAACCGCTCGTTGTGGAGTTCAGCGCGCCGGTGGACCCGCGCTCGCTGCGACCCGGTTCGATCCGAATCCTGCGCCGGCGGGGAAACGTGGAGGTGCCGATCACCCTGACCGTGCGGGGAACCCGCGTCACCATCCATCCGCCGGACCCCTTCGGACTCGACGGCCGGTCCGGCTACTGGCTGATCATCGAGGGTTTCCCTTCTCTCTCGGCGGTTGCGGATCTCTCCGGCCGCCCCCTGTCCCGTCGCTACCGGGGGAGGTTCTGGACATCCCGCTTCTACCGCCCCGGCCTCGATCCCCCGTCAGTCACTTCCGTCGAGGCCCGACAGGAGCCGGGTGGACGATACAGCGTTCGGCTGCGGTTCTCGAAGCCCATGGAAGCGTCCTCCTTAACCGCCCGGGGAAACCTGGAGGTGTTCTCGGAAGGAGGGCCCGTCGACGGGGACTTGAGCCACGACCGCCGGGCGGAGGTTTTCCGCTTCGTGCCCCGCGGTGGGGAGCGGCCGCGCGCCTTGCGGGTGGTCCTCTCCCGGGCGGTCCGCGACCTCCTCGGCAATCCCCTGGCCCTGCCGGAACCTCCGGAGTTTTTCGTTCCGCTGCCGGCCCTCGAGACGGCGGACATCGGGGGCGAGGTCTCCGAGGACTTCACGACCTGCGATCAACTCGACCCCGCGGGAACGACCGCCTTGTGGAACTCCGGGCGGGCACCCGGTGTGCTTCTCGGAGAGCCGGGAAGCCTTGACTTCCTTCCCGGTCCGGAAACCGGGCGGCCGGTTGTCCCCGTCTCCATCGGCGCGGAGCGGACCAACGTCCGCGTCCTCTACCGCGCATCGGAGCTGGGCCCGGCGCGGGAGATCACGGGGCTTCTGCTCGAGTCCCTCGGTCCGCTCATGCTCTCCGAGCACGAAGATCTCACGATCCGGGTCACGAGAACGCTCCGGCAGCGACTCGACGAGCGCGGGCAGGACCTGGCTCCGGCCCTCGTGGTCTTCGAAGCCCGACCCTGGCACGTCACCGCGGGGGAGCGGGGGACAATGCTGATCCCGCTCCTGCCCACCATCACCCACGACGGAGCGGCGGGGTTGCTCTTCGAGATCTCGATCGGACCCGGCACGCACTCGAACCTTCTCCGTGCGTTCGACGGCGATCCCCGCCGGGCGGAGATCCGGCAGGGGGCCGGCTCCCTGTCGGTACACCTGGCCCTCGGACTGCGCGGGTTCAGCCTGGAGCCTCTGGCGACCTCGCGTTTCTACGACAGCGGCGAGGATGCTCCCCGGTGGCTCGATCCCGTCGCGGAGCCGTCCGGAATGCCGGCCGGCGTCGTACTCGGTCTTCAGTTCCAGGGAGCGTCCCGGCTCTCGAAGGACGGGCTGCCCCCCGAGGAGCCCGGGGTGGTCAGCGAGTGGACGGACGACGTCACGCGGCTCTCCGGCTTCCGATACCTGCGCTTCCGGGCTGTTTTCCGGGGAGTGAACACCGGGTGCGGCGACGCCGTGCTCGACGCCCTGCGCATCCCCTTCAGAGCAGTTCGGTGAAATCGATGATGTCGGAGAAGACCTCCGACGGGGCCATGGCCTCGACGATGCTGCGGCGGTAGGCGCCCCGCTGATCATCCCACTCGTTGAGGTCCACGACGAAGGGGGGTACCGGCTGCCCCGCCGTGTCCGTCGTGATCTTGACCCGCGGGCGGTCCGGTTCGCCGGGATCGCTGCATCGCCGATGGACGATCCCGGTCTCTCCGGTGTCGAGGAGCACCATCGTGCCGAGCGGGTGGGTGCCGATCGTGTTCACGAAGAGCTTCACGAGGATCGGGTCAAAGACGTCGCGACCGCCGTGCACCATCAGGCGCAGCGCGTCCTCCGGAGTGATGGTGGCCTCGCCGGACGGAGGCGGCGTCGTCACGCTGTCGTAGAAGTCGGTGATGGCGACGATGCGGGACATGAGGGTGGGCGGCCGGCGGGCGAGTCCGGTCGGGAAGCCGGCGCCGTCCTCGTGGAGATGGTGCTCGAACGCCACGAGTGCGCAGCGGATCGACGCCTCCGAGGCCCCCTGTCCCCGGAGGATTGCCCGTGCGCCCAGGAGAGGGTGGCGCTCGTAGAGTTTACGCTCTTCCGCCGTCAGCCCGGCGCGGGTGAGAACCTCCCTGGGGATCTCGGTCATGCCGATGTCGTGGAGCATCGCCGAGAGGCCGAGCTTCCCCAGGAGGTCCTTGTCCAGCCCGAGGCTCTGACCGAGGGCCACCGACAGCACGCACACGTTGGCGGAATGGGTGAACAGGAAGTTGTCGAAGTCCTTGATCTGCGTGAGTGCGAGGAGCGTCGAGTCGTCCTGTGCCACCAGGTCCACGATCGTGTGGACGAGACGCTTCACGCGCTGGAATGTCGCTCCGTGGCCGCTCCGGAAGTTCTGCATGAACTGCCGGGCCACGTAGATCGACTTGAAGTACGTATCGACCGAGGCGGCCTTGACGTTGGTGTCGGAGGCCGCCGGTCCAGGGCGCTCCGGCAGTTCCCAGGGCTCGCCGATCGTGATGCCCTCGACCTTCGCGGCCTCCAGAGCTGAGACGAGCCCGGTGCGCGGCTCCGGTCGACGGCCGTCGTGCTCATGGAACAGGCGGAGGAAGACGGTCAGGTCCTTCTCCGTGAGTCCCGGCCCGAAGAATACGGCGCCGATCTGCCGGTCCTTCAGGGCGTCGACGATGTAGCGGAAGGCCGCGAAGCCCTCGAAGTCGATGCGGAGCCTCGTCTCGTTGACGAAGAGACAGTCTGCCGATACCCGCATGACCGCCTCTCCTTCGACGGCCAGCATGTCCCGGTGCGCCCCGAGGAAGGCGGTGACGGCCTGCTTCGAGAGCACGTTGGCCGGGTCGAACATGCCGAGGGTCTTGGCCACGAGGTAGAAGTTCCCCACCAGAGCCCGGCCGAGTCCGTGGGACCGGTCGGGATGATCCGGACCTGCGATGGCGTCCGGAGGCGCCTCGCACCGGGACGGCTGTCCGACCTCGTCAGCGAGCTTCGGCATTCTCGGTAACCAGGTACTCTTCGACGATCGAGATCAGCTCATCGGGCTCGAAGGGCTTCTGGAAGTAGTCCGCCGCGCCCATCTCCCGGGCCAGCTGCCGGCCGCGCGAGTGTTCGCGGGCCGTGAAGATGATGACGGGGATGTCCTTGGTCCGCGGGTCTTCCTTCAATCGCGAGAGCGTTTCCCAGCCGTCGATCCCCGGCATCATGATGTCGAGCAGGATCAGGCCCGGGCGCTGCGCCCGGGCGGCCTCGATCGCCTTCTCACCGGAGTCCGCGGTGAGCACGGAGAAGCCGACCGACTCGAGCACGATCCGGGTCGAGATCAGGATCAGCTTCTCGTCGTCAACGATCA
>JALOQY010000260.1 GCA_025459285.1 Planctomycetota bacterium
GAGCTTGTGCTCGAGGAAGTGCGCGGCGCCGTCCGGAATCGGCATTCTCCGCCCGGTCTCGCGGTCCGCGTACTCACCGTCCACCGAGCCGAAGTTGGCACCGAGCAGGGCGAACTTCTTCCGGAAGCCGCGCTTGGGGTGCACCAGCACGGTGAGCCCGGAGGCGAGCCGCGTTCCGAGAACCTCCTCGCCCAGGACCTCGTCCCGGAGCGCGCGCAGATGTTCGGGGATACCGTTGCCCCAGCGGAACACGCTCATCGTCCACCCTCGGCGAGGAGGTAGACCATGTCCGGCCGGATCTCGCGGGACGCATCCACGACCTCGGCGATCGTCACCCGCCCGATCTCCGCGACCGCCTCCGCGAAGGACCAGACACCGCCCAGGGCCTGCTGTTCGATGAGGAACCCCGCGATCCGGGAGGGCGAGTCGGCACAGCCGAGCACCTCCCCGCGCAGGTGCTCCTTCGCGTTCTCCAGTTCCTCCTCCGCGATCCGCCCCGCCCGCAGGTCCGCGAGCTGCCGCCCGACGATCCGCTCCACTCGCGGCGCCGCCCCGGCCTCGATGCCCGCCTGGACGAAGGCCACTCCCTTCAGGTGATCGACGGAGGACGAGCAGTAGTACGCGAGCGAGGCGCGTTCCCGAACCTCGCGGAAGAGACGCGAGTAGGGCGCTCCACCGAAGACGGTGTTCCAGACCGCGAGCGGGTACGACGGTCTCCCTACGCACCGCGGCGACCGGTAGCCCATGACCATGCGCGCCTGGGTCACCTCCGCCGTCTCGCGGACCCGCCGGATCCTCCGCGGACGCCTCGCCGCCTCTCCCGCGTCCGGGGGATCCGGGCGGGCCGACCCGAGGCCGTGCAGGCACTCCTCGGCCATATCCAGCACCTCCGGGGGATCCGTGCTCGTGACGACGTAGACCTCCGCGCTCGCCCGGTCCCGGACCTCGCGCCAGATCCGCAGGAGATCCGAGGGACCCACGGCCTCGATCTCCTCCGGGTCCCCGTACTCGATCCTCGCGTAGGGCTCCCCCTCGCACATCAGCCGCACGCAGCGGTCGAAGGCGTACCGGGTCTTGTCGTTCGACAAACCCTCCACGAACCGCCGGAGGTTCAGGCGCTCCTGCACGAACACGCGCTCCGCGAAACACTCCCCCTCCAGCGCGGGGTCGAAGAGGACGTCCCGCAGCAGGGCGAACACCTGCGCAAGGAGGCCCCGCCCCCCCATGAAGAGGTAGCGGTCCTCCACGACCTCGGCGCGCAGCATGAGCACCTGGGTCTCGCCGAGCCGCGTGACGTCCACCTCCAGGCTCGCGCCGAACAGGTGCTCCAGTCGGCGCGCGATCGCGGCCATGTCCGGAAGCCGCCGCGTGCCCCGCCGGAGTACGAAGGGCAGGAGCGCTGCCGCCGCCGTGTCGGTATCCAGCGGGCGCCGAAGCAGGATGTTCACCACGGAGGTCTTGAAGCGCTCCGTCGGGTAGACGAAGAGACGGGCTCCGTTCGAGAGCCCGAATGTCCTGAGTTCCTCCCGCGGCGGACCGCGGCCGGCCCCATCCCGGTCCCTGGAAACGACTTCAGTCGTCAATCCGCTCCTTCCTCCGTCCTTCGTCCTCCGGGAATGAGTCCGCCGGATCGCGTGGCACTGACTTTGCCGTGACAGGCGGTGGATACGCTAGGCTTTTCCGCAGGTCGCAAGGAGCACCCCCATGCGAATCCTCCTTCTCGCCGGAATTCTGGTCGCGAGTCTCCTGCCGCTGCCCGTCCCCGCGGAGGAACCTCCGCCGGACGCCCCGGCAAAGCCCCCCGCCTCCGATCCGGCCGCCGTCGCGCTGCTCGACCGCGCCATCGCCGCCCAGGGTCCGGCGGAGTACGCCATCCCGGGAGCCATCAAGGACCTGACCGTCCGCATCAGCGCCCGGGTGTGGAACTACGACAAGCAGCCTCCGCAGATGGTCGCGCTCGGCGTGAACCGCTTCCTCACGCTGGACCCCGAGCGGTTCCGCTCCGAGTGGAAGACGAGCGCCGACACCCAGGTGCAGGGGTTCGACGGCCAGCGATACTGGTACATGGACTCCGAGACGAATCGCTTCCTCCTCGGCGACGAAACCGCCCGGGACCGCCAGGAGATCCGGGACGAGATCGACGAGACCCGCCATCTGCTCAAGCTCTTCTTCCTCGCCAACCTGAAAGTGGAGGGGGCGATCTTCGACCTTGCGCCCGACGAGACCATCGAGGTCTTCGAGCAGGAGATTCCCTGCAAGGTCGTCCGGCGGACGAACAGCATGCCGACCGCCACGGATCCGGTGCTGCTCCTCCACATCGACGCCGAGACCGCGACCCTCCGGAAGGCCTCGGCCCTCGCCTCCCGGCCCGGCGAGAAGACCATCACCTTCCTCCTGCGCTACGACGAAGAGGTCCAGCCCCGCGTGAAGGGCGTCCTGTTCCCCTACCGGATCGAGATCTGGGACCAGCCCTTCGACGCCCCGCGCGGGCGCATCGCCGTCTCCGCCACCCTGGAGGCCGACGGCGGCGTCGACTTCAACTCCGGCCTCGACCCCGCGATCTTCCGCCGCCCCGCGCCGAAGTAGCAGCCCGTCGGCGCAGGCCCCCCTGCGCGCGGAAGCTTCCCGGCGACGGGCTGCCAGCTCTCACTTCCGGTGGAAGTGGCGCTCCAGGGTCCCGTAATCGAGGCGCAGGGCGGTCGGACGACCGTGCGGGCAGGAGTGGGCGTGTTCCAGCCGTTCCGCCGCCGAGAGGAGGTCCGCCACCTGCTCTCGCCTCAGGCGGTCTCCGGCCTTCACCGCGGCGCGGCAGGCCATCGTGGAGAGGAGGCGATCGGCGAGGTCCTCGGCCCGGGGGGACCGCTCCTCGGCGAGTGTGCCGAGCAGGCCCACGAGGAGATCCGCCGGATCGGCCCCGCCCACCGCCGCGGGCAGGCCGCTCACCCCGACGGAGGAAGGCCCGAAACTCTCCACGAGAACCCCGATCGCCCGCAGGACTTCCCTCGCCTCCTCGAGCGCCGCCACTTCCGTGGGGCGAAGGTCCACCACCACCGGGCGCAGCAGGCGCTGGATCTCCACGCCACCCGCGAGGTAGCGCCCGCGGATCCGGTCGAACAGCACCCTTTCGTGCAGGGCATGCTGGTCGAGGATCTCGATCCCCTCCGAGGTCTCGAGGACGATGTACGTGTCGCGGACCTGGAGGAAGTCCACCGCCCGGCCCGGAAGCGTCCCCGCACCCTCCGGCCGTTCACCGAGCGGCCCCGGGGGGAACAGGCCCGAAGGCGCGTCCCGGCGCGAGAGGAAGTCCCCCACGGCCTCCCGGACGCGCTGATCCCGGTCACCGGGGCCCGTCCGCTCCGGGGGTGGAACCACGGGGACGGCGAGGCTCGCGGACACCAGGGCATCCCGCACCGTCCGGTACACCAGCGCGTGCATGGCGCCGGAGTCGCGGAAGCGGACCTCCAGCTTCGCGGGGTGCACGTTCTGGTCCACCAGCGCGGGGTCCATCGTGAGGAACAGGAAGGCCACCGGACTCCGCGGGCCGAAGATGAGGTCCTCGTAGGCCTGCCGGAGGGCGTGCAGGAGCGTCTTGTCCCGGACATGCCGGCCGTTCAGGAAGAGCAGCATGCCCCCGGTGTCTGCCCGCGTCACCGAGGGCGGCGCGAGGAGCGCCATGAGTTCGGCCCCCGCGCCGGCTGCCGAGGCCTCCACGAGGCTGTCCCGGAGATCCCGCCCGAACGCCAGCGCGATCCGCTCCCGAAGGCCCATGCCCTCCGGGAACCGGACCACGGTCCGCTCCGCGCCCTTCAGGACGAACGAGGCCTCGGGGCAGCCGATGGCGAACCGCTCAACCGCCTCCGTCACCCGCGCCATCTCCGCCGAGGCCGATCTCAGGAACTTGAGGCGTGCCGGGACGTTGCGGAAGAGGTCATGGACCTCCACCGTCGTCCCTTCCGGCGACGCCGCGGGCCGGACCGGCGAGATGACCCCGAACTCGTCCGCCACCTCGAATCCCGCGATGGCCCCCCGCTCCCGGCTCCGCACCACGGCGCGGGCCACCGCCCCGATCGACGCCAGAGCCTCCCCGCGGAATCCGAACGTCCCGATGTGGAGCAGATCCTCGACGTCGGAGAGCTTGCTCGTGGAGTGCGGGAGGAAGATCCGGGCCAGGTCCTCCTCCGGGACCCCGGATCCGTCGTCCTTGACCGCGATCCGCTTCCGTCCGCCCTCGGACACCTCGACCTCGATGCGCGTGGCGCCGGCGTCGAGCGAGTTCTCCACCAGCTCCTTCACGACCGACGCCGGGCGCTCCACCACCTCGCCGGCCGCGATCCGGTTCACGACATCCGGAGGCAGGACCTTGATCCGTCCCGGGCCCGTCACCGCGCCGCCCCCGCCCGTCCCGCCGGCCGCTCCCTCTCCGAGAGTCTCGCGATGAGACCGTCCACGATCGCGCGCTCCGAGGCCACGGACCGGAGTGCGGCCCACGCCTCGGCCACGAGAAGGAAGTGCTGCCGGAGGGTCTGCGTCCCCGCCGCCCGTGCCTGCCCCACCGCCCGTCTCGCTGCCGGCTTCCCGCCGAATTCGGCGACGACCTCCGCCTCCTTGCGGCCCGACTCGAGAAGCACCGCGGCCGCCCACACCTGGTTCAGCCGGAACCACACGGCCCAGACCAGACGGTTGGCCACGTGTCCCGGCTCCCGGTGCATCCGGCCCCGCTCGTCCTCCGTCCCTTCGAGGAAGAGGTTCCTCGCGATGCGGTACGCCAGCGCCGCATCGCCGTCGTAGATCGCGTCGCCGAACGCGAAGATGCTGTACTCCCTCGATCCCCCGAAGAGGTCCTTCACCGCTTCCTCGTCCGCGGGGCGACCCGAGGCCGCGAGCACCGCGAGGGCGCTGTCGACCAGGCGCAGGTCGTTGCCCACGATGGAGGTCAGGACGTGCGCCAAGCGCGCGGTGAGGGAGAGCCCGAGCTCGCGAGCCCGGGCCGACGTCCACTTGTCGAGGGGCGTGTCCCACTCCGGCCGCCCGGGCCAGGGGGTGTCGAAGAGACGGCGGCATGACGCCACCGCCGCCCCCGCCTCGGTGAGCGACTTCTCCGCTCCCTTGCCGAGTTCGGAGACCTCCACCACCACCCGCGCGAAGGCCGGGGGGTTCGCCGCGTACTTCCCGAGAGTCGCCGCGTCCTGCTCCGAGAGAGACCCCGATCGCCAGTGGACGAGCTTCTTCGCGACGAACATGGGCAGGGTCCGCGCCTCCTCCAGCGCGGCGAAGAGGAGGATCCCGTCGGGGTCCCCGGCCCGCCGCGGACCATTGCCGGAGAGGTACCCCTCGGCGTTCCCGGCAAGGAACTTCTCCCGGGCGATGCGCAGCACCTCGTCGATGAACCAGCCCTCGTCGCCGTGAAGGACGATCACGGCGGGGATCTTTCCGGACCGCAGGGAACTGATCAAGGCGTCGATGGTCATCGAGGCGGGGGCAGTCTAGCAGCCCTTCGGGCCGATGGCCTGCATTGCCCACGCCCTCCCGCCGACGGCGGGTGGTCGGGGCACCGGCCAGTCATTTCCCCGACATGCTGCCGGGTCGTCCGGGCGGGGCTGGCGGAGAGGGCGGGATTCGAACCCGCGGTAAGGGTATTACCCCCTACACCCGCTTTCCAAGCGGGCCCCTTCGACCACTCAGGCACCTCTCCGCGTCAACCGCCGCGCAGGCCTGGCGGAGAGGGTGGGATTCGAACCCACGGGACTCCAAGCGGAGCCCACCGGTTTTCGAGACCGGCCCGATCGACCACTCCGGCACCTCTCCGACCTGCGACACGACCGCTAAAGACTACCCGGAGACCGCTTTTTCCGGAAGTACGACGTGAGGAGGAGTCCGCACTCCTCCCCCCGGATCCCGCCGACCACCGACAGCCGGTGGTTCAGTCTCCCGTCCCGCGGGATGTCGTAGAGGGTGCCGCAGGCACCGGCCTTGGGGTCCGCCGCCCCGTAGACGAGGCGGGCGATCCGCGCGTTCACCAGCGCCCCGGCGCACATGGGGCAGGGTTCGAGAGTCACGTAGATCGTCGCTCCGTCCAGCCGCCAGGTGCCCACGGCCTCCGCCGCCGCGCTCAGGGCGATCATCTCCGCGTGGGCGGTGGGATCCCGGAGGGCCTCCCGCTGGTTGTGGCCCCGGCCGAGAACGGTCTGGTCCAGCACCACCACGGCACCCACCGGCACCTCGTCCTCGTCCCGCGCCCGCTCCGCCTCCCGCAGTGCGAGACCCATGTAGTCCTCGTCGCGCATGGTCGTCGCAGGCTAGCAGCCCGCGCGGCCCGCGGTCCATCTCCGAGGGACGGTCCGCCGACGATCCTTCCCCGGAGCCCCGAGCCGCCGTAGATTCCTGTGGTCCGCGTCGGGGCCCGGGAGCTTCGTGCCCCGAGGCAGCGACGCCGGCCGTCGGCCGGCGAAGGAGACCCATGGCCCGATACGTCGTGCTCGATGCCGAATGGCTGGACCGGGAGATCCGCAACGCCGAGACGCTCCGGGAGCACGCCGTGGCCACGGGCAAACCGGTGGCCATCGCCGCCGCCGCCGTCCGCGCGGAGGGGTTGAAGGAGATCCGTCGCCTCGCCGTTCCGGCCCTCGATCCCGGAGAGGGTCCGATCGCGCTGTCCATCGCCACGCCCCCCGCCGCCCCGGCCCCCGGTCGGGACTGAAGTCCGGCTTCCCGGCTGCCGATAGATGGGGCATGACGCTCCTTCGTCGGCT
>JALOQY010000261.1 GCA_025459285.1 Planctomycetota bacterium
TCTTCGACCGGCTCCGCAAGGTCGAGTCCTCCTCGCTCCTTGCGCTGCTCGCGCCTCGTCCCGGCGCGGCTCGCGGGGGATTTCTGCTCACGCTCTCACTCGCTCGCACCGGGACCGCCGGCGCCACCGCGGCCCGGCGCCCGGGGCCGGATGGGGGTTCCCGGAGAGGTGGGGGCGACCGGTGACCGGTGTCGCAGTGCGGCCGCCCCCGCCGCGGCCAGTCCGGCGGCAGTGGCGGCGGGCACACGAGGTGGTAGACCGCCTCGTAGAAGCTCCGTGCGCCACGGAAGTCGGGAGCCGAACCCTCCATGAACGGCGGGTCACGGATGGTGGCCGGTCCGAAGAACGGCCGCATGATCCAGGCGCACTGCCCCCCGGCGAAGAGGCAGATCGCCAGCCAGGCTCCGAGCACGGAGACGGCCCGCCGCGGGCCGAGGCCGAGGCCCCTCGCGAGCCGGCGGGTCTCCAGACCGAGCGCGGCCGTTCCGCTGAGCGCGATGAAGCCGACGTTCAGGCCGAGGAACAGCGGGTACTCGCCGAGTCCGCCCGCGTCCGGCGGGGTGATGGTCCGGGCGAGGAAGAACGTCACCGGGCACAGTGACGCGAGGAACAGCGCCGTCCGGTGGAACGTCCGCAGGGCGATCGAAGCCACCTCGGGGAACCTGAGGGCCGGCGCCAGGAACCGGCTCACGCACTGCCAGGCGAGGCTCGACAGGAGGATGGTCGACAGAATGAGGAGGGGGAACTTGAGGGCGCTCCACCCCGCCATCCGGAGGCTGTGCACCGCCCCCGCGGAGAATCCGTAAAGCGCCGCGGCCAGCATCGTCTCCGCGAATCGCCTCTTCATCACGGCAGTCCGAGCAGCGTAGCCATCCGGCAAGTGATGAACAGGAAGAGGGGAAGCCAGAGCAGAAGGATGGGCGCGGGCAGCCCCCCGTCCCGGAGCTCCCGCTGACACGAGAGCAGGACCCTGATCATCTGCGCGATGCCGAGGAGGAGCGAGGCTCCGAGGAGCGCGAGGGAGAGCCCCCGGGGCGTGACCGAGGACCACCCGTCGACCCGGATCGACCAGTCGAGGAACCAGACGATCGGCGCGAACCCGATGGCGAAGAGGCCCGCCGCGCCGGTGAGCGTGAGAGCCAGCGCCAGCATGGGGCCAAGACCGAACCTCGCCCCGTGGAACACGGCGAACACGTGGAGACTCGGGAAACAGATGGCGAGCGAACCGAAGAAGAGGACCGGGGTGCTCCACGCGTTCCGCGCCGGGGAGAGCAGGCCATAGGCAACCGTGCCCGCGAGCCCGACGAGGAGGAGCAGCACCGAAAGCAACCCGAGGTGCCGGCCTTCGGTCAGGCTACGGCCCACCCTCTCCGCCTCCCCCAGCGCGACGGCCAGCATCCGGTCAGGCCGGCGGAGCGCGGCCGAAAGTTCCTCCGGGGAGTATGCCGCGACCGCGGGTCCCCGGGTCCGTCGCCCCGTCTCCGGGTTCATTCCCACATCGCTCATCGCGAGCCTCCTATTGCCAAGTGCTTTGCCATGCCAAGTACAGCCACACGAAGGAACCCTCGTTTTCCGGGGTCGATCCCTCATGCCGGTTCCACGGCCGCCCGACCGGGGTTCGCTCGGCTCCTGCCCACGGATGCCTCCATGGCAGCCGACGCCTTCTTGAGGACCTTCTCGAGGGCTTTCAGGTAGGCGAGGAACTGCCGCCGGCCGACGTCCGTGAGGACGACGGTCGTCCGCGGCCTCGCGCCGACGAACGACTTGTCGATCCGCACCGCGCCGGCTTCCGCGAGGGTCCTGAGGTGCCGGCTCAGGTTGCCGTCCGTGAGGAAGACAGCGTCGCGGAGATCCGTGAACGGCACGCCCCGGCCGGCGCCGGCCAGGTGCGAGACGATGGCCAGACGGTTCGGCTCGTGGAACACTCCCGCGAGCTCCGCGTGGGGGGCCTGCCGCCGGGAAGTCATGGCGACTCCTTTCCGAGGCCGAAGAACCGGCCGAACGTGGCCGCCGGACGGCGGACGAAGAAGAAAGCCAGCCCGCCCGCCCACTCGCCGGCGAAGAAGACGATTCCCATGGGCCATGGGTTCAGGAAGCCCCCGTCGGCCCCGGCGAGGAGGACCGTGCCGCCGGACAGGTAGTAGACCCCCATTGGCCACGCCACGCGGGGCAGGTACGCGGCGGAAGAGGCGTTCGCGAGACCGAAGATCACCATCCACGTCCCGAACAGCAGGTCGTGTTGGCCGCGGGCGACGAGCGCGGCGGAAAAGACGCCGCCCGCAAGGATCGCCGGGAGCGGGGCCAGGGCCGGGCGGAGTCGCGCGACATCGCGGCGGGCTTCGGGGTCCCGGAGCAGCCATAGCCCGAGCGCGCCGTAGTTCGACAGCAGGGCCGCGGCGCACGTTATCCCCCAGCCCGCGAGGTGGGCCGCGGCCGTCGCAGGATACCCGTCGCGGCTCAGGACGAAGGCGGCGATCAGGGCCAGCGTCCCGCCGAGAGCCCGGGCCCGTCCCGAGTATCCTCGGAACAGCTGCGCGTCGAGGACCCGGCGGTGGACTTCCCGCACCCGCTCGATGGCCTCCCGCACCTCGGTGGACGGCATGCTCAGCCTCCGGAACCCGCAGGACTCTGCCACAAAGCGCTTTGCCGTGCAAACAACTTTTGGCAGACGGTCTTGTCCAACGTCACGGCGACGGGCCGCCAGCGCTGACGACCGGGGCGAGTTCCCGGGCGAGCCGCATCTGCTCCTCCGGATCGGTGCAGTGGAACATCCGGCGATAGACGTCGAGGTAGCACCGCTTCTCCCGGTCGTCGGCCCGGATGATCGACGAAGTTCACTTCACCCCTCCTTCTTCCGCGCGGCCGGGGGCGCTCGGCGCCGGATCCGGAGGCTGCGGCGCCCGGTATCCTGCAGAACACGGTCGCGGGAACGATCCTCCACTGGCTTTCTGCGTCGGAATGGCGGAACTTCCCCGCCGAGTCACGGGATCGTGGTGGCTTCATGAAATTCCCGCTGGAACATGGAGGAGGCCCCGATGGACTGGAGGCGGCACATCACCGTGGACCCCGCGGTCTGTCATGGTGTGGCGTGCATTGCCGGGACGCGGATACCGGTCTCGGTGGTCCTCGACAACCTGGCGGCCGGACTCACTCCCGCCGAGATCCTGGCCAGCTATCCCACGCTCCCGGCTGATGCGATCCCCGCCTCGATCGCCTATGCGGCGGAACTGGCCCGCGAGAGGGTGGTGGCGCTGCCCATATGAGATTCAAGATCGACGAGAACCTGCCCGTCGAGGCGGCGACTCTCCTTCGCTCGAACGGCCACGACGCGGTCACGGTGCGGGTGTCTTGACCCCACAGATCTTGCCGCCTTTCGGGCCTGGAAAAGCGCACCCATGAAAGTCGGGGTCAAGAAACACTCCCCCCTGGCCCTCGCAGAGGGCTTGTTCGAACTTGTCCGCGAAGGACGCCCTTCGCTCGATCCCATCACCCACGGTCCGACTGGACTGCGCCCAGTCCTCCCATCGCTCTCAGCTTCTTCGGATGCGATCCGATCTGAACCGCGTGCTTCCTGTCGGTGACGAAGTTCCGCTTGCCAACGCACCCATCCGAGGCTCGACTCTCGACCCGAGCCGGCCTATGGTTCGATCGGGCGTGAGTGCCAGGGGCCTATCCAAACTCAAGTACCCCGATCTCGAGTGAGAAGAGGTTGATGCGCCTTGTCGAGACTCTCCTGGCAACCAGGACCGCCAAGAAGAAGCTGCTCGCGAAGCCATGGGTTCAGTTCCGAGCGGCCTCCCGGCCGTCCTTCAAGCCCTGGTTCTCGTCTTCGTACTCGGTTCCGTTCCTCCACATGCTGAGCAACACGGACAGGATCTTCCTCTGCGTGTTGAGCCTGGCGTGCACCGGATCCTCGGTCCGCGTCAGCGAGGCCCGATAGGTCCGTTGGAACAGGTTCTCCTCCTTGCAGCGCCGGGCGGCGTCGAAGGCCTTGCGGGACAGGTCCTTCAGGGGACCGACTCCACTCCGGTCCAGACGCCTCCGGCCGAGAGGCTTCCCGTCGCTCCGCCGATCCGTGATCCCGAGCCGTGCGTACCGCCAGAGCTGCCGCTTCGACCGGAAGCGGTGCGGATCCTGGACATAGGCCACGAACCGACAGGCGAGGATCCCTCCCACCCCCGGCACTTCCCGGAGCATCCTCACCACCGGATACCGGCCGCCGAACGCGAACATCGACCGGCGAGCCTTCTCGCGAGCCTCGAGGATCCCGTCGAGGAGCTCGTACATCCCCGCGATCGCCTCCCGCGAGTAGCGGTTCTCCACCCGGGCCAGGCAGCCGCGTCGACCTTCCGCGGTGAACGGTGCCGTCGGGCTCTTCTCGATCACCCCCTCCCGCCGGAGCCGGGCCTTGATCTGTACCTTCAGCCGCTTCTGCTTCTCGTTCAGCTCTTCGTACCAGGTCACCAACTTCTTGAACGAGGCCAGATCCTCGTCCTCGCTCTGGTACACGGCCCGGTACTGGCCGAGCCGGAGGATCTCCGCGAGCTTCCCGGCGTCGACCCGATCGTCCTTCCGGCTGTCCTTGAAGATCCACGCGTTCCGCTTCGGGTCGCAGACAATGACCTCCTGGACCAGCCCGCGGATGCATCCCGCCGCCCAGTGGGCGAGCTCCCCCTCCTCCAGCAACACCTGCACCTCGCCCTTGAAGTGGGCGGCCGCTCTCCGCAGCTCCCGCTCCCCCGGCGGGAACTTCAACGACCCGATGATCTTTCCGGCTTCGTCCCGTGCCACGGCCTCGCACACCGTCGACCCCAAGTCCATCCCGAGGTACACCCGCTTCGACATGACGCCTCCCTCCTCTCCTGGTCAACGGCTTCGCCCGCGACCAGTGTACGCCCACCGGAACGCGAGGGGGGACGGCGTCCGGCTTTCATCAGACCAAGACGTTCGCATGGTGGACGCCCCCTGACGACCGGCTCCGGCCGGTCCCGGAGGCATCCATGTCCGAAGGTGCAGTCCCCGCGTCCACGCCGTTCCCCGACGGCCGTCCCCCCTGGCCGGCGTTCGAGCGCAAACCCGGCGCGCCGTTCCCGCCCGAGGTTCGCGAGTACGCCCTCCCCCTCGCCGCGTCCGGCGTCAGAGGAACGCCTGGTGCCCCGTCTTCTCCGCCCCGATCAGCGTCGACCCCGAGCGCCCGGACAGGTCCATCACCCGTTCCCCGGGCCGCGCGGAGTGCTGGATCGCGCGGGGACATGTACTTCGCGCGATGGCCGCCGGGGGGTACACTCGGTGCCGATGGGACATCGCATCATCGAGGAGCGGCTGGGCCGGCGCGGGGAGGAGGAGCAGACCTTCGACCACGACTTCTGGCGTGCCCGGACCGCCGAGGAGCGCTTCGCGGCGGCCTTTGAGATGGTCGCCGAGGCGATGCTGTTCAGGGGCGAGGATGCCGGCCAATCCCGACTTCAGAGATCTGTTCAGCACGTTCAACGACGAGCGCGTTGAGTACCTGGTCGCGGGCGCCCACGCCGTGATCTTCCACGCCGAGCCGCGCTACACGAAGGACCTCGACGTCTGGGTCAACCCGATGCCCGGAAACGCCGCCCGGGTTCTCAGGGCTCTCGGGCGCTTCGGGGCCCCGCTGCGGGGGATCTCCGAGCGGGACTTCACCGATCCCGACCTGATCTACCAGATGGGCGTCGCCCCGAACCGGATCGACGTCCTGATGGGCGTGGCCGGGGTCGACTTCCCCACCGCCTGGGCGGACCGGGTGGAGACCACCTACGACGGGGTGCCGATCCACGTGATGGGAAAGAAGACGCTGATCGCCGCCAAGCGCGCCTCCGGCCGCCCCCAGGACCTCCTCGACCTCGAACGGCTCATCTGACGCCGTCTGGCAGCCCGTCGCCGAGCGGCTTCCACCAGCGCGGAGACCTACGGCGACGGGCCGCCAGCGCTGACGACCGGGGCGAGCTCCCGGGCGAGCCGCATCTGCTCCTCCGGATCGACGCAGTGGAACATCCGGCGATAGACGTCCAGGTAGTGCCGCTTCTCCCGATCGTCGGCCCGGATGCTCATGATCCGGTCCAGCACGTGGCGCGCCACGCCGAGCCGGCCCGCGATGTCCTCGATCCGCCCGCGGTCCTTCAACGCCGCGAGCCAGGCCGGGGGGAGGACCGCCCGGCCGCCCGCGGCGCCGAGGAACATCCCGGTGATCGCCGCCACGGAGTCGCTGTCGCCGTCGATCCGGGCGGCCTTCTCCACGGCGAGGGCGAAGTCCCCGCCCCACCGCAGCGCGGCGGCAACGGCGAGGCCGAGGGCGCTCGGGGCGCGCCAGCCCCCGTCTCCGGGGGGCACCGCCCGCTCATCGAGCCGTCCGTCGGCCGGCGCGGCGGCCTGCGCGAGGGCCGCCCGCAGCGCCTCGATCACCAGCTCGGTGCCCGGAAGTCCCGCGGTGACCCGGGCGACGAGGTCGGCGTCGAACCGTCCCCGTTCGAGGGCCGCGCTGTGGAGCCGGCAGGCGGCCACCGCCGCGGCCGCGGCGTTCGGGTGGCCATGGGTGATCCGCGCCGAGACGGTGGCGGCCCGGTCGAGGTCCTCGCCGGTGAAGACGATGCCGAGGGGCACGATCCGCATCACCGCCCCGCATCCGTCGGAACCGGGGACGCCGCTCGTGCGCCAGTCGCGCGTCCGGCGCCAGTTCCGCACCCCGGCGATGCAGGTGTTGCCCGGCGCC
>JALOQY010000533.1 GCA_025459285.1 Planctomycetota bacterium
GCCCCCCGTCGCACTTTTCGACCGCCGTTCACAGAAGCCGCGGAGGATGCGGCGAAGAGGCGGCGGCGCCTAGCGATTTCCCGGTTGCGGCCCGCGGGCGCCGTCGGATCGTGGCAGTAAATGCTTGACGGCCTGCCGGGGGATCGTATCCTACGCAACAGCGGAAATGGTTTCCCGCGGCTTCGCGGACGGACGGACGCCGCCGATCGGCGTGTCGTCCAGGCGACCGGGGAGGAGACCTGCCGGGGTCGCTCATCACGGAGACCCCCCGCGGTCGTGGTTCCTGGGGCTGGCCACGACCGCGGGTTCGACCTCGTCAGCCTCTTCCCTCCCTCGCCCGCCCTCCGGGCACTCCGTCACGTAGACGATGGGCCGCAATGCTATATGGCGGGCTCGCGAGTTCTGCAGCGCACCTTGGGAGGTGTACCCACCATGCGTCGAATGCTCCATACCCTCTCTCTCGGCCTTCTCGCCTCGGCCGTCGTCGCCCTGACGATCGGCTGCGGCGGGGGAGGCGGCGGCGGCGGCGGCAACGGCGGCCGTCAGGGGAAGGACACGCCCCCGACGCTCCTCAATCTCCAGACCCCGATGGGTCTGCAGGGGAAGCGGGGCGCCGACCCCGTCAGCGGACTGGTGCAGCTGGTCTATCAGCTGCGCGACAAGCAGTTCGACCCTGTGGAGTTGCTGGAGGTCGAGTACGGAGTGGACCCCGATCCCACCGACGCCACGGTCGAGTGGGCCTACATGCCCGCCACGGAAGGCTTCGGCGGCGACGGCATCTACAACCTCGACGCCTCTCCGGGCGGCGGCGCGCTCCACTATTACGTGTGGGACAGCGTGGCCGACATCGGAACGGGGCGCCACGTGACGCTCGACTACGTCTATACGCCCGACGGACGCGTGGCGATCGACGACTACGGTGACGAGATCTTCGTCACGTTCGCCGGCGCCCGCCTGCGCTTCCGGCCGGTCGTGGACGGCGTGCCCGGGGACTGGGTCTACACGGACCCGTTCGACGTGAACAACAACAACGTCCCCGAGGTTCAGCTGATCGGCATCCAGATCCCTCCGGAGGGCGTCTCGAACGAGTACGTGATGCTCGACTGGAGAGGGGTCGACAAGGACAGCGACCCGATCACCATCGCCGTCGATTTCGCGGTCCTGCCTCCCGGCTACGCCGAGACCTCCAAGACTCCGGAGGAACTCGCGGCGGAGCTCACGTGGGGTGCGACCACGCCGACGCCGGCGGGGTTCGGCGAAGGGACGTACAACCTGACCGCCACCCCGGTGGGTGTTTCGCACGTGTTCGGCTGGGACTCGCCCGTGGATGCGGGGACGATCAGCGACCGCGTGCTGCTGCGAGTCCGGCCGCTCGACGGGAAGAACGAGGTCGGCGAGTGGGTGTACATGCCGGCGAACACGTTCCTCGACAACTTCACGATCTTCAACAACCCGATCGTCAAGCCCGAGGATGCCCTCGGCTACGCGCGCATCGGGCACACGATGACCCTGCTCGCCGACGGGACCGGCGGCGCGGCCACGGAGAACGGGACGGCGCAGAGCAGCGCGAAGGTCTTCTTCCCCGGTTCCACCCAGACGACGGAAGGGCGCTTCGGCCCGCAGATGGCGATGAGCACGGCCCGCCGCGGGCACACGGCGACCCGCCTGCAGCCCGAAGAGGGCGTGGCGCCGATGATCCTGCTGGCCGGCGGCTTCGACGCCTCGGGAAACCCGCTGAACTCGCTCGAGGTCTACGACCCGACGAACCGGATCTTCCTCCCCGTGGGCTCCACGATGTCGGAGGCCCGGGCGAACCACGTGGCCGTGCTGCTGCGGAGCGGGAAGGTGCTGCTCGCGGGCGGCGTGAAGGACACGGCGGGCGTGGCGGCCTCGTACCTCTCCTCCGCGGACGTCTACGACCCGGCCACCGGGCTCATCACTCCGGTGTCCGGCTCCATGAATGATGCCCGGGCCCTGGCGGAAGGCGTCCTGCTGCCCGGCGTCGAGGACGCGCTCGACACGGACGGCTGGGTTCTCATCGCCGGCGGACGGGACAACGCGGGCGCTCTGGCCACGATCGAGCTCTACGACGCGCTGGGCAACACCTTCATCGGCGCGGACGTGGACAGCGACCTCTCCCAGGCGCGGCTCGGACTGACACTGACGGAGACGACCAGCGCGGACTTTACGGCGGTGGCGGCCGGCGGCATGGCCAGTCCTCCGGTGAACACGATCGAGCGGTTCGACTCGCTGCTCCGCGAGTGGGCCCTGGCCGGCGCGACGATGAGCACGGCGCGGGCCTGGCACACGGCCGCGCTGCTCGGCGACGGCAAGGTCCTGTTCGTCGGCGGCCAGGTCAACGACACGGGCACGACGCTGACCGGTCTCGCTGACATCTACGATGTGGCGAACGACCAGCTGCTGACCCCGAACGGGAACTGGTACGACGTCGTCCGCGACAGCGGGGGCGTCCGCCACGCGGAAGCCGCGGCGCTCGCGCGCGGCCGCATCGTCCTCGTGGGCGGCATCACCCAGACGGGCCCCACCTCCAACGTGCGGATCTTCGTGCCGCGGAGCGTGGACGGGTTCAACGACTCGCCGACGGTCCAGATCAAGACTCCGACCAATCCGGAGCCGTATCTCTTCGGCATCCGGATGTACTGGCGGGCCTTCGACCGGGAGAACGACCCGGTCCGCATCGTGGCCCAGTTCCAGATCCGTGACGACCCCGAAGGCCTCGACGACTCCGCTTCGCTGGACGCCAACCTGAAGAACCGCTGGCTCCCGGCGACGATGAAGGAGCGCACGGACCTCGGGGAATACTCCTCGGGTCTGACGGGGCTGTCCTCCCGTGACGACGTGGTCACCCAGGAAGACGATCCCATCGACTACCCGGACCAGTACCCCGACGATCCGAGCTACGTCCCGCAGGAGGGCGAACACCTCTTCGTGTGGAACCCGGTGGCGGACCTCGGGCTGAAGGGCGACTACAGCAACTGCTTCTTCCGCCTCACGGTGTTCGGCGGCGTGGAGGGCGAGACGCTTGCGTCCGGCCGGTTCTCGATCGCCGCGAACGCGCCGGTCATCGCGCGGATCGCGGATCCGCTGGAGGAGGAAGGGGTCGTGTGCGGGAACATCGTGTTCCCGTTCTTCCTGCAGGACGCTGACTCCACGGACGGCGACCCCGACGTGGACTGGGCGAAGGTCGTCTTCGAGTACGGCATCGACGGTGACGGCGACGGCTACATCACCGACGCCGACAAGCTGAGCTCCGGCGACGCGTCGCCCTGGTATCTCGCGACGCACGCGACCGTGGACCGGGAGATCGACGGGACCTGGTACACCGACGCCGGCGACGAGGACCTCGTCTCCTCGGCGACGGGCAACGAGACCGGCGGCATCCCCTACGGGCAGA
>JALOQY010000021.1 GCA_025459285.1 Planctomycetota bacterium
CTGCGCCCCGAAGTAGAGCCGCTGCATGAGCTGCCAGAGGACGCCGGCCACCACCGCCCCCACCGCGCCGGAGAAGAAACGCACGCGGGCGTTCGGCAGCAGCCAGTAGAGCAGCGCGAGGCCGAGCCACGCCGTGAGGTACGGCCCGGCGGAGAGCAGGAAGTGCGCGCCCTTTCCGGCCACCGGGATGGCCTCCACCCGCGCCATGAACGTCGAGGACATGATCGCCGCGGTGAGGGCCATGCCGGACAGGATCAGGAGCGGGCCGAGGACCGCCACCGAGACGTAGTTCGAGAGGCGCTTCAGGAAACTCCGGCCCCTTTCCGCGCCCCAGATCTCGTTCAGCGCCTTCTCCACGCCGGTCAGCGCCTTCACCATCGCCCAGAGGAGGACGAGGAACGCCACGACCCCGAGCGCCTTCAGGTCGGCCTTCTCGAAGGCCTCGGCGGCGGTGCGGAGGACCCCGATCTGCTCGTCGGGGATCTGTCCGGTGAGGGATTCCACGGCCTTCCCCGGGACCCCGAGCCGCGCGCCGAGGCCCGCCACGAGGGCGATGAAGGGGATCACGGACATGAGCGAGACGTAGGTGAGCGACGCCGCCCAGACCGAGGAGCGGTGCCGGCTCAGCCCCCGGATGGCGAGGATCACGGTGCGGAGCAGGTGCACGAGGAGCCGCGTGACCCGCGACCGGTGGGCGAGGTCCACCCGCCAGATGTCCTCGAGAAGGAACCGCCGGATCCGGCGCAGGAGCCTCATGGGCGGCCATTATGCCCCGGCGCCCCGCCCCACGTCCCCCGAAAGCCCACCGGCCGGCGGCGGACCGGGGCCTGGTCGGACGTGCGTTGGCCCGGGCGGGGCGGTATGCTCCGGGCAATGCGACGCCTCGCGGTCCTGCTCCTCGCGCTCCTCCCGGCCCTCCCCGCCGCGCGGGGAGCGCCGGCGCCGCGGCCCCCGCGGCCGCCGCCGCTCGCCTACGCGGCGAAGAAGGAACTCGCGGCCCTCTTCGAGCGCTACTTCACGGCGAAGGAGGAGGAGAAGGGGGAGATCCTCGCCGCCGTCCGGAAGCACGACCCGATCCCCGAATCCGCGGCGAAGCAGTTCACGAAGGACCTCCTGGCCCGCGCGAAGAAGGGGGTGCGCCTCGAGGACAAGGCGCGGGCCACGTTCGCCGACCCGGCCTTCCCCGGCGAGTACATGCTCTCCGGTGCCTCCGGGGGAAAGGTGAAGGGGCTCGTCATCGGCCTCCACGGCGGCGGCGAGGGAGTGGGCGACCCCTCGGAGGCCGCGCAGAAGTGGCAGGCCGCCTCGAGCATGGACTGCGTCGTGATCCTGCCGAAGGCCATCGACCTCGTGCAGACCGCGTGGAACAAGGAGAAGAACGAGCGCTTCGTCCTCGCCCTGATCGAGGCCGCGAAGCGCACGTTCCCCATCGACACGAACCGCGTCTTCCTCGTCGGCCACTCCATGGGCGGCTACGGGACGTGGTCCATCGGCGGCCACAACGCCGACCTCTTCGCGGCGATCTCCCCGAACGCCGGCGGCATCTACGTCATGGCGGGCGAGGACCGGAAGATCGTCGGCCATACCCCCGGCGTCCTCGCGAACCTCCACAACACCCCGATCTGGTTCACCCACGGCGACGATGACAAGCAGGTGTGGGTGGGGCCGGACCGCTACGCCGCGGAACAGCTCGCGAAGCTGAAGGCGGAGCATCCGGACGGCTACGACTCCACCTACAAGGAGTATCCCGGGATCGGCCACGGCCTGCCCCCGGACGGCTCGATCCCCATCCTGAAGTGGCTGACGGCGCACAAGCGCAGACCGTACCCGAAGAAGGTGGTCTGGGAGCCCGCCGTCTCATGGCGGAAGAGCTTCGCGTGGCTCAGGAAGGAGAAGCCCGAGGGCGGCCCGATCATCGCCGAGAACAAGGGCGGCAACCTCTTCGAGGTCAAGGCGGAGGGGAACCCCGGGGACCTCTCGATCCTCCTCTCGGAAGAGATGGCCGACCTCGACAAGCCGGTCGTCGTGAAGCTGAACGGCACCGAGGTCTACCACGACTTCGCGCTCCCGAGCGCCGCGACCCTCCTCGAGTGCATCGCCGGGCGGAACGACCCGGCCATGGTCTTCACGGCGCGGATCGACCTCGGGGGGACGAAGTGAAGTTCCCCGCCGACACGCCTGTCACCGCCGCGAAGCTCGAGGACCTGCGCGCCCGGATCACGCGGCTCGGCGTGCGCCTCGACCTCGTCGAGGAGAGCTTCGTCCGCTCGCCGGGGCCGGGGGGCCAGAAGGTGAACAAGACGTCGAGCGCCGTGTTCCTCCGCTACCCGCCGCTCGACCTCACCGTGAAGTGCTCCCGGGAGCGGTCGCGTGCGCTGAACCGCTTCCTCGCGCTGCGCGAACTCGTGGACGAGATCGAGGCGCGCGTGAGCCCGGGGACCTCGGAGCGACTGAAGGAGCGCGAGCGGATCCGCGCCCGCAAGCGCCGCCGCGGGAGACGCGCGGGCTCCTGAGAGCGGGGGAGCGCCGGGAGGTGCCGATGAGCGGCGAGGCCGGCTTTTCGCTGACCCGGGAACGCTACACCGCGGGCAACCGCGCGAAGACCGGCTACCGGAGCGTGAACTTCCGGTTCATGGTCGCGACCCGCGTGCGGCGCGTGGACGTCGACTGGCTCGCGGAGCCGCGCGCGCCGGGGCCGCCGCCTTTGCCGGCGCCGGTGGTCGTGCCCGCCGCGTCGCCGCCGCGCCCCGGGAGGCTCGCGCGCCTGTGGCGCCTGCTCCGGGGATCCGGGTAGCCCGCTACCGCGCGGGCCGCGTTCGCGCGGTCCCGACGGCCGTGCTATGTTCGACGCATGGACATCCGCGCCGCCCTGAAGGGGCAGTACCACGCCGCCCTCTCGATGGTCCGGCAGGCGGTGGAGCGCTGCCCCGACGAGTTGTGGCTCTCGGACCGCCACGTGAACCGCACGTGGCGCGTGGCCTACCACGCCGTCTTCTATGGCCATCTCTACCTGATGCAAACCGAAGCCGCCTTCGTGCCGTGGGAGGGTCACCGCGAGGAATCCCAGTTCCTGGGCCGCCTCCCCTGGCCGCCCCACGACCTCCCGAAGCCCTGCGAGCCCTTCACGCGAGCGGAGGTCCTCCTCTACCTCGACCACGTGGACGGACTGGTGGACCCGACGCTCGAGGCGATGGATGTCGGATCCCAGGAGTCCGGTTTCTGGTGGTACCGGATGCCGAAGCTTCCCCACCTCCTGCTCAGCATCCGCCACGTGCAGCACCACGCCGGCCAGCTCGCGGAGCGCCTGAGGACGGAGGCGGGCCTCGGGCTCGACTGGACGGCCTGAAAGCGTGAGCAGGCACGTCAGTCGAAGCGAAGGTACGGGGCGGCCCGCCGCAGCACCCGCCCCACCTTCCCGAGGTCCCCAAGGCGCCGGATCGCGCGGCCCTCCTTCCGACCGGCGAGGATCCGCTTCACCGCCGTCGGCCCCAGGCCGGGGACGCGCAGGAGCTCCCCTTTCGCGGCCCGGTTCACAGCCACCGGGAACCGCTCGGGATGGAGGTCCGCCCAGCGCTTCTTGGGATCGGTCCCGAGGTCGAGGTTCCCGTCGGCTCCGAAGGGGATCTCCTCGGCGGAGAAGCCGTACTGCCGGAGGAGCCAGTCGGCCTGGTAAAGGCGGTGTTCCCGGGTCAGGCCGTCTCCGGGCGAATCCGCGGCCCGCCGCTCCCCGGGCAGGTCCGGGTGGCCGAGACCGCGCTGATAGGCGCTGAAGTAGGCGCGAGAGACGCCGTGGTTCCCGTAGAGGCGTGCGGTGGCGGTGACGATCTGCGCGTCGGTCTCGGTGGAGGCCCCCACGACGAACTGGGTGCTCGGGCGGACCTTCGCGCAGGGGCCGCCGCGCGCCGTCAGCCGGCCGATCAGCTTCACGGTGCGGACGATGTCCCGGTCGTAGTCCTTCTCCCGGGAGAGCACGGCGAAGGAGGAGCGGGTGGGCGTCTCCACGTTGAGGCTCACCGCGCTGGCGACGGAGAGGGCCGCCTCCACCGCGGCGTCGGAGGCCCCGGGGATGATCTTCAGGTGCAGGTGGCCCCGGAAGCCGTGCCGCTGCCGGAGGATCCGCCCCGTGGCCACCAGGCGGTCCATCGTGCGGTCCGGGCTCCCGGTGATGCCGGAGGAGAGGAAGAGGCCGTAGACCTCGCCCCGCCGGAAGAAGGCCATGAACGCCGCGGCCACGTCCTCCGGGGCGAGGGCGCACCGCCTCACGTCGTGGTCCCGCCGGAGCGGGCAGTAGAGGCAGTCTCCCGCGCAGACGTTGCTGAGGAGCGTCTTCAGCAGCACCGACTTCCCGCCCCGGGGGACGGAGGTGGGGTAGAGCCACAGGCCGTCCGGCCCGCGGGTCCGGTGATCCTCCCCGCCGCGGGTCCCGCAGGCGCAGGCGAGGTCGTACCGCGAATCGTCCGCGAGGATCCTGAGCTTCTCGTCCCGGTCGAGGGTATGGGCGGCGGTCATGCCGGGGGAAGGTACCACGGGGGGGTGACCGGTCCGGGCGGAGTGACTCTCCCGTGACGGGACCCGCCGAGGATCCGGCGGGAGCATTCTCATGATCCGATCCGGCATTCTCATCCTCTCGATCCTCGGCGCGATCGCGGCCCCGGGCTGCGCTTCGGCGGCCGCGGCCCGTCCCGAACACGAGGCCGCCCGCCGCACGTTCGACGTCGCGGCCTCCCTCGGGGCCGGGATGGCGGAGGGGCTCGTGGCCGCGCAGCCCGACGCCGGCGAGGCCGCGCGGCACGACCTCGCGGTGATCACCGACTTCCATCTCGCCGGCGCACCGGGCGAGCCCGGTCCGGGGGCGGCCCGGCGGTTCATCGTCTACTCCGGCGCCTTCCGGCTCGCGACGGGGAGCGTCCCGGAGGCCCTGGACGCCGCCCGGAAGCTCGCGGAGAGCCTGGGCGGCCACTTCCAGTCCCTCGAGGAGAGCGTGATCACGATCCGGGTGCCCGCCGCCCGGTGGGACGAGGCGCTGGCCCGTCTCCCCTCCCTCGGGCGGATCCTGTCGCGGCGCATCGAGGCGGCGGACGTGACGGACGAGGTGGTGGACCTGTCGCTCCGCCTGAAAAACGCCCGGGCGCTCGGCGATCGCCTCGCGGAACTCCTCGCGAAGGCGACGACGGTGGAGGAGACGCTCGCGGTGGAGAAGGAGTTGACCAGGATCCGGACGGAGATCGAGAGTCTCGAGGGGAAGCTCGCGGTGCTCCGGGACCGGGTGGCCCTCAGCACGCTGGTCCTCACCTTCGTCCCGGCCGGAGACGCGCCGGTCCGGCCGCAGGCCCTCCCGTTCCCCTGGCTCGCCGAACTCTCCCTCGAACGCCTCCTCGGCCTCTCCGGAGGTGGGCGATGACGCGGGCGGCGGGGCTCTGTTCCGGGGTGCTCCCCATCCTGCTCTTCGCGGGGTGCCTCGCTCCGCGCATCGACGTCCCGGCGGGCTACGTCACGGTGCCCGCGGGGGACGGCGAGCTCCTCTCCGCCGTCTCCCCGGACGGCAATCGACTGAGGGTCCGTCACCACGAGAACCCGCCGGAGGGGACGCTCGAATTCTGGCGGGAGGCCATGCAGAATGAACTCGTCGCCGGTCGCGGCCATGAGCTCCTCGAGTCCTCCGCGATCGCCGGCCCCGACGACCGCCCCGGGTGGGAGTTCCTGTTCCGGGTCGACCGCCCCGAGGGTGCCTACCTCTACCTGGTGACAGTCCGCGTGGACGGCCGGACCGTCGAAACCGTTGAGGCCGGAGGCACCGAGGCCGCCCTGCGAGAAGACCTCCCCGAACTCCGCCGCGCGGTGCGCTGACCGGAGCGTTCGGACCGCCGGCGAGCGGCGTGGTCCCCGCGGCGCGGGCTCCGGGCGAGGGTCAGGGTCGGCTCAGGAGCAACGGCCCCCTGAGGCAGAGCCGATTTCAGCTTCCTCGGCTCCCTCCGCGACGACTTCGCGAAGTACACCCCCCGCGTCGATCCGGGGTGTCTCGACGCCGTGCTCCTCGGTGTCGCCCGGGACATCGGAGAACAGATCGTCTACACCCGCCTCGATACCGGCCGCACCGGTCCCACGAACCGGCGGGCGCTCGAGGTCCTCGAGAAGGCACGCGTGGTGCACCGGATCCGGACGGCCGATCCCTCGGGGCCGCCGCTCGCGGCGTCGGCCCGCTGCCGGCGCTTCAAGGCCGCGCTCCTCGACATCGGCCTCCTGCAGCGGTTGTCCGGAGTTCCGCCGGACGTGGAACTCCGGAGTGAGGATCTGCTCGCCATGTACCGGGGCAAGCTTGCCGAGCAGTTCGTGGCGCAGGAGCTCGTCGCCTCCTGCTCGCCGAGTCTCCATTACTGGACGCGCGACGCGCGTGGCAGCAGCGCCGAAGTGGACTTCCTCGTGGTCCGGAGGGGCCGCGTCACTCCCGTGGAGGTGAAGTCCGGGGCCGGAGGCAGTCTGCGCAGCCTTCGGTTGTTCCTCGACTCCCGCCCGGACTGCCGGGAGGGTATCGTGCTCCGCTCGGGCCCGTTCTCCCGCCACACCGCGGACCGGCTCACCTTCCTCCCGCTCTACGCCGCCGCCTCGATCGCCGACCCTCTCCCGGACTCGCCGTAGACGGAACCGCCGGTCCGTCGACGGAGAGCCCGGATCATCGGGGGCTGGCCGCGCACCGGCTCCCCCATGGTTCATGCCGGAGCGACGGCCGCTCACGTTGCGCCCCCCGCACCGGACGGAGCGGATCCGGGGCGACGTACCCGGGAGGGCGTCCCCGGGGTCGCGCCTCCCGAAAGCGCAACCGGGCGGGGCGCCGGGACGTTATGAAGGAGGGGCGAGGAGGCTTCGTCCGGTGCGAGTCCTGGCGTCGATCCTGCTGGTCACGGTGGCGGCCTGCGCCGAGGGCGCGGCGGAGGAGCCCGCCCCGGAGGCGCCCGCCTCTCCAGCGGCGCGCGCGCCCGCGCTCCTCGGGCCGCGGAGGGAGGCGGAGCGGGAGAAGGCGCTGCGGGCGAACCTCGGCACCGCCAGGACCGAGGAGGCGGTGGACCTCGGGCTCGACTGGCTCGCGCGCCACCGCACACCGGGCGGCGGATGGGACGCCGACGGCTTTGCCGCCCGCTGCTCCCCTGACGGGCCGAAGTGCGACGGGATCGGGAAGGGACAGCACGGGGAGGCCGTCCCCTGCCCGTTCGACGACGCCATCTCCGCGCTGGCGGCGCTGGCCTTCCTCGGCCGCGGCGTCATCCCCGGCGAGGAGGGTTCGCCCCGGGGCGCGCTCCTCGCGGAGGTCCTCGCGACCCTCGAGGCGCCCCGGGACCGCTGGGCGCTGGCACTGTCGACGGAGGCCTTCGCGGATGCCGAGGCCCTCGAGGGGAAGGGGCGATTCCGCGAGCGCGTGGAGTCCGGCGTCCGGGCGCTCCTTGAGATCCGCCAACCCGACGGCGCCTTCGGCTACTGCACGCCGTGGCGGAAGGGCTCCGACGTCCCCTACACCGCGCTGGTCGTCTCGGCCCTCGTGGCCGCGCGCGACGCCGGGGTCGAGGTGCCGGCGGACCTCGGCCCCGGAGTGGACGCGTTCCTGTCCACTCTGGAGGAGAAGGAGGGGAAACTCGCCTACCTCCTCGACGGCCGGGCCTTCGGCTACACACCCACGACCAGCAATGCCCACTGCGCGCTCGCGATCCGCGCGCTCCTCAGGACCGGCCTCGGCGGCTCGCGCCACCGGGCGCACCGGGCCCTCGTCGTCTCCGCCCCCCCCGTCTGGAAGATCTCCTTCCGCGAGGTCGAGGTACCCGGACGGGGAAAGGTCCCCGTCCAGTTCGGCAACCTCTCCCTCTACCAGTGGCTCTACGGCACGATCGGCCTCTTCCAGGAGGGCGGCGCCTCGTGGTCCGGGTGGTTCGGAAAGCTGAAGACCGCGCTCCTCGACCACCAGCGAAACGACGGCTGCGCCCGCGGATCGTGGAACCCCGACGGGACCTACGAGCGCCAGACCGGCGGCCGCGTCTTCGCCACCGCCGCGGCCGTCCTCATGCTGGAGCAGCCCTATCGCCACCGGCGCCTGACCCGGTAGAGGGAGAAAGTGGAGCCCGGACGGGCGGACCCGACAATGGACCTCGTGAGACCGATCGCCCTTCCGCTCCTCTTCCTGGTCCTGCTCGCGGGCCGCGCCACCGGCGGTTCCGCCGAGACGGCCCACTACCGGGTCGAAGTCGAGGGCGACGACGCGCTCGCCGCCGAGGCCGCGAAGGTCCTCGAAGCGGCGTGGCCGGAGTACGCGAAGTTCTTCGGGGCCGAGCCGAAGCTCGGGGAGGGGGAGAAGCTTCCGGTCTTCATCGCCGCCACCCGCGAGGGTTTCGCCGCCCGGCTGAAGGCCGACGGGATCGCGCCGCCCGCTTCCGGCGGCTACTACCACCCGGGGAACCGCACGGCGTATCTCTGGCGCCAGCCGACGATCTACTACTCCCGCGTCCTCCTCCTCCACGAGGCCACCCACCAGTTCCACTACCTCGCCCGGACCGGGAACCGCTCTCTCCCGGCATACTGGTACGTGGAGGGCCTGGCCGAGTATCTCGGCCGTCACCACTGGGACGGCGAGCGCCTGACCCTCGGCGCGCTCCCCGTTCTGTCGCTGGAGGACTACGCGGCGAGGGCGAAGGAGGAGATCGAAGCGCTGGAGACGCCTTTCGCCGCTCACCTCGGGAAGCTCGACCTCTCCCGACCGCTCTCCTACGCCCTCGTGCGGTTCCTCCTCCACTCCGACGGCGGCTCCCGGCGGGAGAAGTTCGAGAAGCTCATGGCGAAGCTCGACCGCGGCGCCGCCTCCGGCGACCTCCTGTGGAAAGCCCTCGGCCCGCCGAAGCGCGTGGCCGCGGAACTCGCGGACTGGCTCGCGGAGGACCAGGAGCCCTGGGTCCCGCTCCACATCGAGTGGGAGGGGCTCGGCCCCGACCGGATCCGCGGGATGGCGCCGCCGTCCATCGTCTCCCTCAGCCGGGTCAAGGCGGAGGCCCGGAGGCTCACCGCCGCGCTGGAAGTACCGGCGGGCGGCGAGTGGCGCGGAGGGCTCCTCCTCCACCACGAGGGGCCGGGCGACTACGTCACCGCCCTCGCGGCCTCCGACGGGGCTCTTTCGTTGATGCAGCGCAGCGGAGATCGCTGGATCAGGTTCTACGCCGGGAAGTGCCCGCCGCCGGACACCGCCGGGCTCCTCCGCTTCACCGCCACGCGCGTCCGCGGCGAAGTCGAGCTGGTGGTGGCCGGCGAAACCGTGGGCCTCTTCCCGTTCGCGGGGAAGGGCCTCGGTCTCGCCGTCCAGGGCTGCGACCTGCGCTTTCGCGAGATCGCCTGGGAGTGACGGGCGGCAGCCCGTCGCCGATGGGCCTCCGCGCGCCTGAGGGCTTACGCCGACGGGCTGCTGGTTGTGGATCGTCTCCCGTCCCTGGTCGCGCAGGCACACGAGCAGGACGCCCTGGCGGGGACCGGGAGGGGACGACCGTGGATCGGTGGTGCGGAGATCCCGGGTCACGAGGGACCGGGCGGCGCGCCGGACCACCCGGTTGTCGGACCCGCGAAGAGCCTCGCGGACATCGGATCGGCCTCGCGGCAGGGACGCCGTCGGCGTGCTCCGGTGGCGCGGGGCACTTTTCGCGCACCGCCCGGCGGCGTGGTGCCGGCCCGTGAGCTACGGGCCCGCGAAGAACGCCCAGAAGATGTCAGGCGCGCTGAAGGAATTGGGGTTCTCGGCGGGGTTCATCGCCCCGTGCGGGAAGTGGTGCGTGAGCCCCGCGAGAACACGGAATTCGCAGGTGTTCCCGGCGGTGTTCCCGGCGAGCGGCGTTGCCCAGCGGATGTGGGTCCACAGCGGATCGAGGACGTCGCTGTGGGGCAGGGGCGCGAGATCGAAAGTCGCCAGGACATGGGCGCCCGCGGCGACGGAAAGGGCGGGGATCGCCACGAGCCCGGCAGGGTCGAGGGGGATCTCGGCGTACGGTGGGTCCGGCGGCGGGGAGCCGTCGGGGTTGTTGATCCGCTCGAGGAAGAGCTCGTCCCGGGTCCCGACCAGGAACGACACCGGGATGTTCTCCACGGCGTCGAGCGGCAGCAGGAGTGGACCGCCGGCCGCACAGCCGGCCGCATCGATGCGGTCGGACAGCTCCACGGCGAGCCGCATGGTGAACTCGGCCCCGCTGGAGAAACCGCAAGCGAAGAGGCGGCTCGGGTCGGCGATCTGCGCGGCTTCGAGGTCGTCGAGGATCGCCCGCTCGAACGCGAGGTCATCCGCGGGCCACGGGGCGGCGGGGGGATATCCGGCCGGCTTGACGGCGAGGTCCACCATTCTCGCCAGGTCGAAGTCGTTCCACTTCGTGATGGTGCGCCCGTTCTCGAGGATGAAGTACTCGAGGCTCGTCGGGTATGCAATCGCGCAGCCGACCTGCTCCGCCTTCCCGGTCCAGCCGGAATGGGTGAGGAACTGCTCACCGGTGCCGGTGGTGCCATGGTGCATGACGACGACCGGGCCGGGCGTCCCGACCTGGAATTGCGCTGTCTGCGGAACGTACACGAGGAAGCGCCGAGGGTAGCCGTCCACCAGGGCGATGCGACAGTTCACGCCACGCACGTACGGGGTGCCGACCATGCCGACCGTGTCGCACTGGACCCAGGTGAGGGCCACGTGGACATCGATCTCGCCGAGCATTTCGACCGCGTCGGTGAGTCGGGAGTGCGCGCCCAGGAGGCCTGTGACCCTCTTGGACGCCGTACGGGCGCGGCCGATCGCGGCAAGCGCCGACCGACACTGCCCGATCCGGCGCAACGCCTTGCGCTGGACCCGCTCGGCGGTGGTGCCGGCCTTTGTCCGAAACCGCATGTCCAGCGCCGCCGTCTCGGCGACCAGAAGGTTCTGCTGCACTTCGGACACGAACCCGAAGACCGACAGATCGAAGGGACTCGTGTGTCGGTTGACCACGAACCCCTTCTGCACCGGCGCCGCGAGCCGCGCGGCCTCCTGCATGGCGAGCAGGTTGTCGCGGAAATCGCCGGTGTCGGCGGAGAGCGCGGCGATGACCGCATCGACGCGGTCGAGCATCTTCGAGTCCATCTGCGCCGCGTACCGGTCGCGCTCGATCTCCCATTCGACCTTCTGGCCGAAGAGGTGGGGGGACCGGGGCTCGGCGAAGGCGGTCCCGCCCAGCAGGGCGAGAATGGCGCAGAGAGCCTGGAGCGGCATCGGCATTCGCAGCCGTTCCTCCCTGATGGCGCGGTTCCGGTTCGGGGGGAGCCACCCGTCGCCGGATCCCGGGGACCCCGCTCGTGATCGCGACACCTCGGCCGTCCACCGGCGTCGTCGGATTGCCCGTCCTCCGACTCCCGGGAGGCGGGCCGGACTCCGGTCACGCGATGGTATTGCGATCGCCCGAATCGTACTTCGCCCGGTCCGGGCCGAGAGGAAACTCCACGGGCGGCCAGCAGCCCGTCGCCGAGAGGCCTCCGCGCGCATGAGGGCTTGCGCCGACGGGCTGCCAGTGCCGCGCCTCTCGAGTCCTGATCCACCTCGGGCGCCGCCCGAGGTGGATCTCCGGCCACCGCCGCGGGTCTTTCGCCGCATGGTCGCTGCGCGACCGAAGCCGCGCCTGGCGCGGCTTCGGCGGCGTCCCTCCTCGTCACTCCTTGCCACGCGGCGAAATCCCTCGCGGGGGTGGCTCGGAACTTTCGAGGCGCGGCACTAGGTTCCCTTCGACCCCTTCTTCTTCGCGGAGCTCTTCGCCGCGGGCCTGCGGACGGGTCCCTCGTTCAGAAGCGAGGCACGGGCCGCACCGAGCTCGCAGATCTTCTCCGGTCCCACGTTCGGATAGGCGAGATCCATCTCCTCCAGCGCCTCGCAGATCGCCGATGCCACCACGATACGGGAAAACCACTTGTGGTCGGCGGGCACGACGTACCACGGCGCCCAGGGGGTGGCGGTGTTGCGGATCATCTCCTCGTAGGCCCGCTGGTAGTCGTCCCAGCGCTGGCGCTCCTTCGCATCGGCCAACGAGAACTTCCAGTTCTTCTCCGGCAGTTCGATCCGCTCCAGGAAGCGCTTCTTCTGCTCGTCCTTCGAGACGTGGAGGAAGAACTTGCGGATGGCGATACCGTTCCGGGTGAGGTAGCGCTCGAAGTTGTTGATGTCCTCGAAACGCTCTTCCCAGAGACGCTTCGTGACGAGCCGCTCCGGGAGCTTCTGGAACTTCAGGTACTCCGGGTGCACGCGGACCACGAGGACCTCTTCGTAGTACGACCGGTTGAAGATGCCGATCGTCCCCCGCTCCGGCGCGCGCTGCGAAGTACGCCACAGGTAATCGTGGTCGAGCTCCTCGGCGGAGGGGGACTTGAACGAGTAGACCCGGCAGCCCTGGGGGTTGATCCCCGACATCACGTGCTTGATCGTGCCGTCCTTCCCCGCGGCGTCCATGGCCTGGAAGATGAGCAGGAGCGCCCACTGGTCCTGCGCGTAGAGCTTGTCCTGCATCTCGGCCAGGTGGACGACCCCCGTCTCGAGCAGCGCCTGGGCGCGCTCCTTGGAGCTGAGGCTCCCGGTGCCCGCCGGGTCGATGTCCTTCAGCCGGAACTTCCGCCCTTCCACGACCCGGTACGGCGAGCAGAGCTTCTTCGCCAGATCATGCAGATCCTTCGCCATCGCTTCCCTCCCTGGTCAGCGCTGCAACACCTCGAACGTCGTCATGTCGTTCTTCGCCCCGACCTGCGTCGCACCCGAGAACACCCCCAACGTCAGGCCGAGCAGGTGCCGGCCCGGAGCGAGGTGGAGCTGATCGTAGGGCACGACCACGATGCACTCCGGGAATTCCGCCACGTCGTAGAGCGGCGTCAGGGTCAGGGCGGCGCTCACCTGCCCGTCCTGGGTGCGGTACGCGCCATCGAAGTCGTTCAGGCGCGTGCCGTCGCCCCCGAAGAACCACGCGACGAGGTTCACCGCCTGCCCGCGCAGACCCGAGACGACCACACGGACGTGGATGGCCATCCCCCACCCGTTGCCCACGGGGTGGTTGTGTGTCACCCAGACTTCACGGATTTCCGCGGCCGGCGCCACGACCCGCATCGCCGTGCCCTGCCCGACCCGGAAGGGCGCGGTCGTGGCGGAGGCCAGCACCCGCCCGCCTTCGACCAGGGTGAGACCGGCCACCACGTCGAAGGCCCCCTCCGCCAGGTGGAGCTGGGCCAGCGGTATCCACACCTCCATCCCGGTGACCGTGGACTGGTCGTACTCGATCACGATGCCGTTCTCGGCGAAGGCGAGCCCCTCGGCGGACACCCAGGTCCCGTCGAAGTCGCGGAGCGGCGTGCCGTCGGTGAAGGAGTACCGGGCCTGGAGGAGCACCTTCGAGCCCTTGAGCCCGTTGACCTGGAGGTTCGCGATGACGCGCACCCAGCGCTGGCCCTCGTGCTCCGCGGCGGGCTCCACCCGGGACTCCACGATCCAGGCCGCGGCGGGACCACCGGTCACCGGCGGCACATCGGGCCCCGAGACCGGCACGCCGGGCACCTCGTAGGTCATCGGCACGGCATCCGCGGTCGCCAGCTGCTCGCCGCCCGCGAAGATCCCCACCACCACGTTCACCGCGTGCCGGCCCGGCGGCAGGTGCATCTGGCCGGCGGGGAGGTCCAGGACGAAGTCCGCAAAGGCCTGGTTCTCCCGACCCGGCGTCGCCTCGCCGCCCACCGACACCTGGCCCCCGACGGTCTTGTACTGGCCGTCGAGGTCCTTCATCTCCTGTCCCGTGCCGTCGTAGAACCACGCGATCACGTTGAGCGGCCGGCCGGCGAGGCCGGTGGCGGTGAAGGCCACCCGGACCGCGACCGCCCCGCCGGGAGCGGGTGGCGGAACGGTCACCCGGTCGATCCTCACGCCCGCCGTCACCACCGGCGGCGGCGGCGCCCCTCCCGTGGAGCGGATGACCTTCACCCAGGTGGAGGCCTTCTCCCGAGCGAAGCGGGCCATGAAGTCGAGCTGGGCGCGGCTGAAGTACTGGACGACCCCGGGGCCATTCTCGTAGTCCATCACGTTCGCGAGGCCGGCCTGCCCGTCGGCATTCCCCTGCGGCCCGTTCCCGAGGTCGGCGATCCCGAGCCGCCCGTTCCAGTCGTGCTCCCAGGCATGGGGCAGTCCGAAGAAGTGGCCGATCTCGTGGGCGAAGTTGTTCATCCACGCCCCTTCCTGCCGCGTGGTGACGACCCCGAGCCTCGCGCGCACGTCCGAGACGCGCGTGAGCGTCCGGCGCGGCCCGGTCGGCGCGCGGTCCGCGAAGCCGACGTTCGATTCCCCGCCGAACTCCGAGACGTCGTCCACCGGGTTCTTGATCGCATGGACGCAGAAGACGGTCAGGTGGTCCACCTCGTCGGTCACCTTGAGCGTCCGGAGGTCGCGCGTCCCGACCCGGACCACCCCGTTCCCGTCGGGGATCGCGCCGTAGACGCTCTCGGTGTCCATCGGATAGCCGAGGGTCTCGGAGACCTCCTTCTCGTGGACATCGTAGACCCGGTTCAGCCGGAACTGGATCACCGGAGCGGGCCGGCCGGCCCCGTAGGCCGCCATCTCCGCGTCGGAGTACCGGAACAGGCGGTTCGCGATGTCGATCTGGGCGAGGATCCACCGGTCCGGGGCGATGCCGGCGGCGGCATGTTCGTCGGACCAGATCCGCACCACGTTCACGGGGAACAGCAGTTCGGCCCGGGGGTCCGGCGGCGCCTCGGCGGGCCAGCGGGCCGGCGCCACGAAGTCCTGCGGGCAGCACTTGTTGCCGGTGGCCTCCGCGGAGAGCACCGGCGGGACGGCGAGCAGAGCGAACAGCAGGAACGCGGGCAGGGCACGTCTCGAGCGGAACATGGCGCGCATGTTAGCCGGCCCGGGCCGGTAATGGCAATGGGCAGGTCATCCGGGAATCACGGACGTGAAGGCGCTCTCGCAGGGCGCGCCGGGGGCGAAGAGGAACCGGGGGCGATCGGAGGAGGCGGGAGCCGGGATCGCGACGAGGGCGGAGGAGAGCGTGCCCCGGTCCCTTCCGTGCTTGCAGAACGCGTCCTCGGGGCGGGGTCCGTGGCTCGACAGGACCGCCCGCAGGCGCTCGAGGACGGCCTCGAGGTCCGCCGCGCCGGGTCGCGTCAGCGGGTCGAGTTCCCGCCCCGGGTCGAGTTCGCCGGGCCGGTGCCGGTTCGTCATCGTGTGGAGGCCCGGGGGGAGATCCGTCGCGTCGAAGGGGGCGCCGCCGGCGCCCGGATGGGCCAGCACCCGCGCCCGCCAGGCGTCGGCGAGGAGGACCTGGAACGCGTTGCGCCGGCCCTTCGCGAGTTCGGCGCGCGCCAGAGCCTCGGCGGCCTCGACACCGCCGGCCCGGGCCAGGGCCAGCGCCAAGAGCCCCCGGGATTCCCGCGCCGGGTCCGGGGCCGGCTCCGGGAGGTTGGTCACGGCCACGACGAAGCCGGACCGGTCAAGGGCCAGCCAGGTGCCGCCAGCCCGGAGGTCCCGCGGGGCGAGGACGGCCCCCTCGGCGCGGGGTGGGGCGAACGGCCGGTCCCGGAACTCGTCCCGGTTGGCCCCGAGGACGAGCGGCCACCCCTCGACACGGTCTTTCAGAACGAGGAGAATGCACATGGGGCCGCCAGCATACGAAACCCGCGGCCACATCCGGGGTTCGAACCCGAAGGCCCTTTTCGGGAGGCACGCATGTCCGGAAGACCGTTCGCCATCGCCGTCCTCTTCCTCTTCGCCTCGCCACTCCTCGCCGACAGCGAGCTGTCGAAGGAGCTGGTGAAGAAGATGAAGGACTCCGACCCCGACGTGCGGCTCGAGGCCGTCATGGACGCCCAGGAAGTCCCGGAGGCGGCCGTCACCGTGCAGCTCGCCTCGCTCCTCGCCGACAAGGACGGCGTCGTCCGCTCCGCGGCGATCGAGGCCCTCCGCCTCCGGCCCGTCCCCGCGGAGCGGAAGAAGGCCGCCACGGCGCTCGCCGGCCGGCTCAAGGCGCTCTCGAAGAAGCTCTCGGACGAGGAGGAGTACACGCTGGTCATCTCCGCCCTTCACGACCTCGCGGAGCCGGTTTCGATCAAGGCGCTCCTCGACATCGACCCCGAGGAGGAGCGCGACACCGCCCGCCAGCGGCTCTTCGCGGTGGCCAACGTCGCGGCGGCGGACGCGATCGAGGGGCTCATCGACTTCCTCGCCAAGGGCATCAACCGCCGCACCGGCCAGCGGCAGTTCGCCGCCCAGGCCCTGCGGTATGCCACCGGGAAGCAGTACGGCCACGACCCCGACCAGTGGCGGAGCTGGTGGAAGGACGCGAAGGCGACCTTCGACTTCGAGGCCGCGGCGGACCGCCGCTCCCAGGACGCCGCCCGCAAGGAGGAGAAGGCCCGGCAGCAGGAGGAGGCGAAGGCCCGGCGCGAGCAGCGCGAGAAGGAGCGCGCCGAGAAGGAGGCGCAGAAGCCCGGGGGGGACGGAGAGAAGCCCCCGGAGGAGCCGCGCGATCCGGGGCCTCCGGACGGCGGGGAGGAGAAGTAGGCGCCGCGGAGCCGGGCCGTCGGGCATACTGGACGGGTCCATCCGGAGGTGTCCATGGCGCGCCCTCGGCCGCTCGCCCCGCTGCTCTTCCTCGTCCTCGTCGCCGGCCTCTTCCTCCCGGCCTGCATCACGGACCCCGTGACGGGGGAGTCCGTCCTCGGCATGCCCATGAGCGACGACGAGGAAGTGGCGATGGGGAACCAGTACGCCCCGTCGTTCCGCTCGCAGTACGAGGGGGCCTACCCCGACCCCGAGCTGCAGGCGCACCTCGGGGACGTCGTGCACCGGATCACCGGGGCGAGCCACCGCCCCGAGCTGCCCTGGAACTTCACCGTCCTCAACTCCTCGGAGGTGAACGCCTTCGCCCTGCCCGGCGGGAACATCTGCATCACGCGGGGCCTCCTCCATCGTCTCGACAACGAGGCCCAGTTCGCGGCGGTGATGGCGCACGAGGCCGGCCACGTCGCCCACAAGCACGCCGCGCAGGGGCAGGGACAGGCCGCGCTCGTGGGGCTCGTGATCGGCGCGGTGGCGGTGGGCGCCTCCCTCGCGGACAGCGAACTCGCGACGATCGGGGCGACCCTCGGCGCGGTGGGCGGCCAGCTCCTGCTTCTCAAATACAGCCGCGACCACGAGCGGGAGGCCGACCAGCGGGGAGTGGAGTACGCCCTGAAGGCCGGCTATGACCCGCGGGAGATGGCCGGCATCTTCGAGATCTTCAAGAGCCTGAAAGAGGGCGGCTCCACCCCGGAGTGGCTCAGCACCCATCCCGACGACGACAGCCGGATCGCCGCGGTGGCCGAGGAGATCGCCTCGAAGTACCCGCAGGTGGCGCGGGCGCCGGGCCTCGTGCGGGATACCCCGCGGTTCTCCGCCCTGAGTGGTCGTCTCCGCGAGGCCCAGAAGGTCTACGACGTCTACGACGAGGCGAGCGCCGAGTTCGCCGAGGCGGTGCAGGCCGGCGACTCCTCCCGCTTCCCGTCGATCCTCGCGCGCCTTTCCGACTGCGCGTCCCGGCTGCCCGGCCACGCCCTGTTCGTCAGCGGCTCCGGCGTCGTCCTCCACCAGCAGGGGCGGGTCGACGAGGCGAAGCAGTACTTCGCGCGCGCCGCCGCCATGCAGCCGGACCTCTTCGAGCCGCAGGCCTTTCTCGCCCGGATCGCCTTCGCGCAGGGGGATGCCGCCGCCGCGTTCCGCCACGCCGAGAGTGCGCGGGTGCTGTTCCCCCATCATCCGGCCGGCCACTATTTCGCCGGGCGGGTGCTCGACGCCCGCGGCCAGACCGGGGAAGCGGCCACCGCCTACCGGAGCGTCATCGAGCTGGCGCCGGAGGAGAGCGAGGAGTACGCCTTCGCCGCCCAGCGCCTGAAGGAGCTGGAGGCCGGCGCCACCGCCTCCCCCACCCCCTGGTAAGAATCCGGGAGGATTGACCCAGGGTCAATCCTCCCGGGCGGGAAGAATGACCCTGGGTCAACTTGCCCGGGCTGGAGGAGCATGCTGACGCTCGCGGGATACGTGCGGAGAAACCTCGGACGAAGGAGACTGCGCACCTTCCTCGCCGCCCTCGGTGTCATGCTCGGGGTCTGGCTCGTCGTGGCCTTCTCGGCGTTCTCCGACGGCTTCGTCCGGACGGCGCAGGCGATGCTCCGGCAGTTCGGGGAGGACTTCCACGTCTACCGGGCCGGCGTGGCCGACCAGTTCCTGTCCACCCTCCCCCACCGGGAAACCCGGGCGCGCGTCGAGGCGGTCCCGGGGGTGCGGGACACCGCCGGAGTCCTCGTGTGGATCGCGAGGACCCCGAAGGTGCCCTTCGTCCTGATCTTCGGCCTCGAACCCGGGGAGTTCGCCCTCGAGGCCCTGATCGCCCGCGGGGAGGGCGGCTTCGGCCCGGACCCCGAGAGCGACGAGGCGATCGTGGGGCGCAAGCTGCTGCTGCGGGAGGGCCTCTCGGTGGGCGGCGACCTGACCCTCGAGGGAGGCTCGTTCCGCATCGTGGGCACCTTCGAGACCGGGCAGGCCTTCTTCGACCATGCGATCGTGATGCGCCTCGCGAAGGTCCAGCGCCGCTGGGTGGGCGGCGCCGACCTCGTGAGCTGGCTCGTCGCCCGCACCGACGACCCGGACCGACCCGCCCCGGCGGCCCGCCTCGTCGAGGAGCGCCACCCGGACCTCGCCACGGTCGTCACGCTCGACGAGCTGTCCAAGGTGGACCGGAGCCTCAAGAACATCCGCACGATGAGCACGGTGATCACCGTGGTCGCCACCGCCATCGGCTTCCTGTTCGTCCTGCTCGCCATGATCATGGCGGTCTACGAGCGGGTCCGGGAGGTGGGCGTCCTGCGCGCGGTGGGCTGGTCGAAGGGCGCCATCGTCCTCGCCCTCTTCATCGAGGCGCTCCTCATCTCCGTCGCCGGCGTCCTCGCGGGGATCCCCACGGGGCTCCTGCTGGTGGAGGTGATCGCCCGGATCACCGACCTCTCGAACTTCCTGGAGCCCACGTGGGAGTGGGGGCTTCTCGCGAGAAGCCTCGTCGTGGCCCTCGTCGCGGCGGCCATCGGCGCCGTCTATCCCGCCTGGCGCGCCGCCCGGCTCCACCCCGCGGAGGCGATCCGCCATGAGTAGACCGGGCGGCCTGGAACTCCGACTCACGGGCGTCGCCAAGTCCTTCGAAGAGGGGCGCATCGCCGCGCTCCGGGGGCTCGATCTCGTCATCGCCGCCGGGGAGTTCGTCGCCGTGACCGGGCCCTCGGGCTGCGGGAAGTCCACGCTGCTGAACCTGATCGGGGGGCTCGACGCGCCGGAATCCGGCACGATCGAAGCGGGCGGCTCGCCGCTCGCGGGGCGCGACCTGACCGAATACCGATCCCGCGAGGTGGGTTTCGTCTTCCAGCTCCACAACCTGATCCCGGTGCTCACCGCGGCGGAGAACGTGCAGGTCCCCATGCTGGGGATCGGCGGGCCGCCGGCGGCGGAGCGGCGCGGGAGGGCGATGCGGCTCCTCGCGGAGGTCGAGCTTTCGGAGCGCGCCGAGGCCCGCCCGCCGCAGCTCTCCGGCGGGGAGCGCCAGCGGGTGGCGGTGGCCCGTGCGCTGGCGAACGACCCGCGGCTTCTGCTCGCCGACGAGCCGACCGGTTCGCTGGACCAGGAGACGGGCCGGCGCGTGCTCGATCTTCTCGTCCGGCTCCACGCCGAGCGCGGCGCCACCCTCGTGCTCGTCACCCACGAGGAGCACCTCGCCGCCCGCGCCCCCCGCCGCATCGCCCTCCTCGACGGCCGCCTCGCCCCGCCGCCCGGTTAGAGGGCGGGCAAAGTGACCCAGGGTCGTTCTTCCCGCCCGGGAGGAATGACCCTGGGTCAAGTTACCCGGATTTCACCGGGGCACGGGGATCGGGCGGCGGTCGGGGCCGGGGCCGACGTTCACGTAGGTGACCTCGGCGGTGGTGACCGGGACCTCCTCGTGCGGGGCGGCGAATCGATGGGCCCACACGTCCACCAGCACCGTGATCGAGGTCCGGCCGATCCGACCAGTCGCGGTGAAGAAGCTCACCGTGTCCCCCACGTAGACCGGCAGTTCGAAGGTCACCGCCTGCATGGTCACCGTCACGACGCGTTCGCAGCCGAGGTAGCGGGCGTGGACCGCCCCCGCCTGGTCGATGTGGGAGAGGATCACCCCGCCGAAGATCGTCTGGTGGACGTTCGCGTCCCGGGGCATCATCAGGACCTTGATCGCCGGTTCCCCCGCCGGCCGCGGCCGATCGGTTTTCAGGTGCATGGGACCGAGGATGCCATGCCGCCGCGCAACCCGGAGGGGAATCCGCTCAGTCGGCCGGAAACAGGAGCCGATGGGTAGGCGATGGGCTCTCCCGGCGCGGTCAGGAGCGGTCGCTCCACGCTCGACGTCTTCGACTTCGGCCTTCTCCTCCAGGCTCTCGCCCAGAGCCGGAAGGAGGGGACGCTCCGCGTCACGAACGGCGCGCAGGAGAAGTTCATCTGCCTTCGCGCCGGCCGGGTGGAGGCCGTGTACACCACCCGCTCCCGGTTCCCGCTCGGACGCATCCTCTACAACCTCCGCGCCGTGGAACTGGCCGCCGTGGAGGAGGTCACCGCGGACCAGCGCGAGGGCCGGGAATCGCGCGGCCTCGGCGAGGCCCTCCTCGCCCGCGGGCTCATCGGTGCCGAGGATCTCGCGACGGCCCTCGAGTACCAGGTGATCGAGGAACTGCTGGAGGTCTTCTACTGGCCGAAGGTCTCTTACGAGTTCTTCGGCGGCACGCCGGAGCGGACCCTCGGAGAGAAGGCGGCGGCGCTCACCCGGGTAGGAGGGTCCCACGACGCCCACGGGATCCTGCTCCAGATCACGACGCTCCTCGACGACTTCGAGAAGTACGGGCGGACCACGCCCTCCCTCCGGGACGTCTTCGAACTGGCGGCGGATCCCGAGGAGTACCTCGGGTCCGACGAGTGCGCCGAGGAGGCCCGGGCGATCCTCCCCCTGATCGACGGCCAGCGGGACATGGCGGAGGTCGTACGCGACGTGCGGCTGACCCGCCTCGAGGCCATGGAGGTCTTCTACCGCCTCCGGGAGGCCAGCCTCATCCGCCCGAAGAACTCCTTCGAGCTCTTCATGCTCGCGGAGTCCAACCGCAACACGTTCCCCGCCGAGAAGCGCGCTCGGCTCTACGAGCGCATCGCGGAGCTCGGCATCCAGGGCTTCGACATCTCCCACCGCCGTGCGGAGGTCTACGAGGAACTCGGTCGACCCGCCCAGGCGGCGGAGGAGTTCCTCGCCCACTCGCTCCGCCGGGAGGCCGAGGGGGCCTTGCCGGCGGCGGAGGAGGCCATGGACCGCGCGGCCCGGGCCGCCCCGGAGCGCGCGGACCTGAGGGAGCGCCGGGCCCGGCTCCTACTCGCGCTCGGGCGTGCCGATCCGGCAGGGGCGGAATTCCTCGCCGCGGCGCGTCTCCTCGCGGCCCGGGGAGAGGCGGAACATGCCGACGCGCTCCTCGCGGAGGCCCTCACGATCTGCCCGGGCGATCCCGCGCTGTTCGAGGCCCGGTTCGACCTCCTGCTTGCCCGGCGCCATCCGCGCGCCGCGGTCCGGCTCGCGCTCGACGCGGCCCGGACCCGGGAGAGCCGGCGCGACCTGGCCGGCGCCCGGGAGGCGCTGGAGAAGGCCGTCCGCGCCGACCCGCGCCGGATCCGGCCGCGCGCGGAACTGGCCGGGCTCCTCGAGCGATCGGGAGAGCCGGAGACCGCGGCGACGGCGCTCGGGGACGCGGTGCCCGGACTCCTGGCGCGGCTCGCCCGCCGCCCGGGCCGCGCGGCCCGCGCCCTCGCGGACCTTCACCTGCGCCTGACGCGCCTCGGCGCGGTCGCGTCCCCGGCCATGGTCGTCGTCGGGGAGGCCCACCTCCGCCTCGGCCGGCCGGACCACGCGGTTTCGGTCCTGAAGTC
>JALOQY010000262.1 GCA_025459285.1 Planctomycetota bacterium
CAGCAGTTCCTCGAGCCGCAGCGTGGCCTTGCGGTCGGAGGGATCGTGCTCCTCGAGGAGGTAGTCCCCGACCAGGGAGAGGAGGATCTCGAGGTATCCGCGGTGCTCGAACCAGGCCCCGCGCAGCCGACGGAGCCGCTCGGAGGGTCTCCCCCCGATGTCCTTCGGGGGCAGCGCTTCGAGGAACCGCGCCCGCGAGGTCGCGAGCGTCGAGAAAGCCCCCTCGATCCGCGACAGGCGGTTCTGTCTCCGGGCGTGCCCGGCGTTAGCGGCGCCGTCCGCGCCCGGATCGGGACGCACTCCGGCCCGGCCTCCCGTCGCGTGGGGCGAGGTGGCGTCGAGTCCGAGCGCGCCCGCCGATCGGGCGGGCGTCGCGGTCCAGCGGCTGTCCCAGCGGAAGTCCATCGTCTCCCTCCGGAGAGTGGAGCGTAGTTAAGTGAGAAAGAATAGCAGTCGCAAGAGTGTGGCAAAGGAACCGGTTCGAGCGACGGTGGAGCGGCGCGGTCCGACGGGGATTCCGGCGGGTCAGCGGATGGCGGGAGCCGGTGGGCAGCCGGGGCCGGTCACTTCAACTGCCAGAGCCAGCCGTCGACGGGGGGGCCCAGGGGGTCGGCGCCGGGCTCGCGGGCGGCGATGGTCAGGACTCCCGCGGCCTCGAATACCCGGACCACGAGGAGCGGAGGCGGCGTGAAGACCCATTCCTCCGTGTTCACGTGACCTCCCGGCACCGAAGGGTCGGCCATCGGTTCGCCGTGGTGCCTCTCCGACTTCGTCCAGGCGATGCGCGGATCCCGGGCCAGCGCCCGCCGCAGGGCCTCCGCGGTGGCGGAGGCGTTCTCCCCGGGCCCCACGCTCAGGAGGATTGGCCATGATTCCCCCGGTTTCGCGCCGGCGAGGATCCTCTCGGCGGCTTCGTTGACGAGCCGCTCTCGCGGCGACGGGTCGGCGGCCACGTTCACCTCCCCGGGCGCGGGGCCCGGTTCGCTCTTGCCCGCGCACGCCGCGAGCAGCGCCAGCATCGCGAGGCCCGCCGCGCGGGGGCGGCTGCTATGCACCCTTGGCCCACAGGAACTCCCGGGCCACCGGAGGCAGGTCGCCGGAGAAGACGAGGATCCGGCAGGTGCCGAGGACGGGCCGCGGGGCGATCTTCGCGAGCGGGATCGAGAACTGGGCGACATGGTCCTTCCCCTCCTCCCGGACGGGCAGCAGGAACGAACCTCCCGAGACTCCGCCCTCGGGCCGGCGGTGGAGTGCGACGAGCGTCACGAACGGGGCGGGCGGAGGTTCGTCGCGGAAGCGGGACGGCACGACCGGCGAGCGCATGGCCCCCTCCACGCGAAGGCCCTCGCGCCGGACGACGGCCGCCACGAGCCCGCGGGCGGGCGGCACCGCGGGCAGGGGTTGTTCCACGTCGTCGGGGAGAGGCGGCGCGGGAAGAACGTCGCCCCAGGGCAGGCTGCGGCTCCGGTCCTCGATCGCGAGCGGGCGGATCTCCGTGAGCCAGGGACCGAACGTCGCGAACACGTGGTAGGCCGCCCCTCCGTAGTGCGTCGCGCCGTAGTCGGTCAGATCGAGGTTGCGTACCTCGGTGACGCGCACCTTCGCCTCCGGGGAATCCGGGGGCGGCGCGGGCGGGAGGGGCTCTTCCTCGAGGAGGATGGCGTGGGGGTCGACCTTCGCGAGCAGCCGGATCCCCGGCCGGTCGCGGCGCACCAGGACGACCTCCAGGGCGCGATCGAGGATGCCGTTCACCGCGTGGTAGGTGGTCATGTCCGCGGTCATGGTCACCTTGAACGGGACCCGGCTGCCGGTCAGGGCCTGCCCCGGGAACTCCAGCGTGACTCCGAGTGGTGCGCTCATGGGATCAGATCCAGTTGATGGTGGAGTAGTCGGTTCGACACAGGAAGTGGGCGCAGTCGTTCGGCCGGTCGCTGGAGCAGAACCGGTTGCGCGGTCCCGTTCCGGCGCTCGAGAGCATGTACCACATCACGCACCGCGGCTGGGCGGGCGTGGCGGTGTCGAGATAGCCGCAGTGGCGCAGACTGTAACCGTTGTCCCGGGGGTCCGTGTCGCGCCAGGAGGCCGTCGTGGGCACGAGCCCCAGCGCGTGTCCGGTCTCGTGGGTGAGCGCCTGCTGGAGGTCGGCTCCGGTCGGCCTCGAGGCGCTCGCGCGCCGATCGAACCCGATGCACATGAACAGCGTTCCCGTCGTGCCGCCCCAGCCGCCCGCCCGGCCGCGCCGGAACCGCACCTTGATCTTCCAGTTCACCGTGGTGCCGGTCGCATAGCCGGGGATCGTCGCCGTGACCTGCACGTTCGACGGCACCCCGGGCTGGGACCCCACGAGGACGTTCGTCAGGTCGGTCCAGGTGGCTCCCGTCTGGTACTTCGCGTGGATGACGGTGGACTCGTGGCGCCAGTGCGCGAACCACGGGGTCGCGACGTTGGCCGCGGTGGCCGCGCCGGTGTACTCCTGCTCCCCGACGATGTCCGCCGCGTCGACCATCACGATGTTCATCTTGAACGGAGACCGGTTGTCCCGGACGGTGGGCTTCAGGCTGTTTTCCAGCGTGCTGCGCTGCGCCGCCGTCAGGTGCGCCTGATACGGCGTCGTGCTCTGGCTGGTCGTGCCCGGCGCCAGTTCGAAGAAGACGGGATCGAAGGCCGCCACGATCTCCGGGATCATGTCGGCCGGCGCCGTGAAGACGGTGCCGTCGGGAGCGGCCTCCATCGCGGTGATGTGGTAGAAGACCTTGCGCCACACGGTCAACTCGCCCGACTCCGCCGGCTGCTCCTGGTGCGAGGTCTTCCCGCCCACCTTGAATTTCGCGCCGCCGTAGACGGGGAGGGTCAGGCGCACGGTGGCCCGGCCCTCCGCTCCGCTGGTGGCCGTGGCGGAGGCGAGCGTCGCCGCGCCCGCCTCGGCGTCGTTGGCCGCATTGGCGATGACGTTGAAGGTCACGGTCTCGCCGGAGCGGCGGGGTTCCACGTGGCCGGCCAGCTCCACCTCCCGGCCGTTCATCGCCGCGTCGAAGGACGCGGGGAGGTTCACGTAGCGCTTCCGGTCGGTCGTGTGCGGAGCGTCCCAGACCCACCGGACCTGGAGGGGGCAGGTGGTGTCCGTGGAGCCCACGGGCTCTTCGCAGAAGTTGTCGTCCGCGTCGCGGCCCGCGTTCGAGAGGCTCGCGGCGATCACCGCCACGCCGACCGCGACCACGACCGCCGCGATGATGAGCCCGATCACCAGTGGCAGGATCGCCACCATTCCGAAGGCTAGCATGGCCATGCGCGTCTCCGTTGCCGGTCCGTTCGGATTGTACGTTCGGATGGTAGTCGCCGCTGAGAGTCTCTTGCAGCAGGACCTTCCGGGTCGCGGCGTACCGGGATGGTACACTGCGACCCGCGGAGGGCGCCATGATCAGAATTCGGAACGAGCAGAAAAAGGCCCTGGCCGCCGGGAGCCGGAAGGACTTCGAGGACCGGATGGTCGCCCACATCCGGAAGTTCTTCCCGAAGCACTACGAGCAGCTGAAGGAGGAGAACACCCGGCTCCTCGTCGACCATGAGATCGAGCGGGCGAAGACCTACGGGATCGTGGCCGAGCGCGACGTCTGCAAGTACATCGACCTCTCGCTCGTCTTCGGACCGGACTTCGACGCCGACGGCAAGCAGCCCTGGGCCACGGAAATCCTCACCGACAAGAGGATCGACGATCCCTCCTACCGGACGGACCGGCTCTTCCGCGCCGGCCTGGCGCACTTGAAGGAGTCGCACGGGTAGGAACCGCGGCGGTTCCGGGTGTGGGGCGCCCGTCAGCGGGTCGCCAGGCCGGCGATCCGGTCCACCAGCTCGGGACCGAAGTCGGCGAGGGCCTCCTCCTTCGCCTCCTCGATGGCGCCGGACTCCCCGATGAGGAAGCTCGGGCCGATCGACGAGCCCTCTCCCTCCGCCTCGACGCCGGCGTACAGGTACTCGTTGCGGACGTCGAAGAGCGCGGCGCGGATCACCACGAGCGCGTCGCGGTGGGAGGCGGGGACGATGAAGGCGGGCAGGATCAGCAGGTTGAAGACGGCGAGGGGGTTCACATAGGCGTCCACCTGGGCGATCCCCTTCATGAGCAGGACGGCGTCCGCGCCATGCTTCGCCGCCGCAAGGCGCAGGCCCGCGAGATCTTCGCCGGCGGGGATGAGTTCCGTCATGGCGAACATCTCGGCCGCCACGCCGCGCGCGCGGAGCTCCCCGGTCCACCCCAGGAAGAGCGCCTTGTCCTTCGCGGTCCAGCGCCAGAGGTCCGGCGAAGCGGGAACCGGCCCGGCTCCCGGTTCGAAGGTCTCCGCGACGAGGTGAACCGCGATGCGGAAGGGTGTGGGTAGCTGCGGCCGGACGGCCAGCGCGGCGCGGACGTCCTCGTCGGTGACGGCGACTCCGCCTGAAGCCATCCGGTCGTCGATGCCTCGCCGATCGAAACCCGACGCGCACGCCGTGGCCAGCACGGCGAGCAGCAGGAGTGCCAGCATTCTCGATTCGCGATCCATGGGGGCTCCTTTCCGGCCGGAAGCCGGTCCGATCGCCGGAGACGAAGATCGAAGGGCGGTATCACGGGGCCGTCACGCGGTCCGCCCCGTGGTGCGGTGCCGCTCACCGGAGGGCCCGGAGGCGGGCGTCGCGCAGGCGCCGGAGCACCGCGGCGCGCTCCCGGTCGCCACGCCGCTCGTGAAGGTGCGAAAGCAGTTCGAGCACCTCCGGAATTGAGGGGTCCGGGCCGCCCGCGCGGACGCCGCGCTCGAGGATGTCGACCGCCTCGGCGTCCCGGCCCTCCTCCAGCGCGATGCCCGCGAGGAGCCAGCGCGGCCGGATGTCGCGCGGGTCGGTGCGGACCGCACGCCAGAGGGCGGTCCGGGACTCCCCCGTGCGGTCCATCGCCCGCAGGGCCATGCCGAGGCTCACGAGCGCCCCGTGGTGATCCGGTTCCCGCGCGAGCGCCGCCCGGCACAGCCGCTCGGCGTCCTCCACCCGGCCCTCCCCGAGCGCGACGAGAGCTGCCCGGTGGTTCGCCTCCGCCCGGGAGGCGTCCAGTTCATCGAACCGCCGCTCCCATCTCCTGGCCCGCTCGCTTCCGACCGAGCGATAGACCCCCGCGAAGACGCCGGCCGCGTGGCGCGCCGTCCGGGCGTCGCCATGCTCGGACAGGATGCGGGGCAGGAAGGTGGCGATCGAGACGGTGACCAGGGCGAGGAGCGCGGCGCGACCCGGTTCCCGGCGCAGGAACGCGGTCGCGCCCAGCAGGGTCAGCGGCACCCCGGCGGCGGCGAAGAGGTCCCAGTCATAGCGCAGCGGATAGGAGACGTTCCACAGGAGGGGGAACAGCACGAAGGGAACGGCGGCGACCGCCGCGAAACGGAGGAGGGGGTCGCGGAGCCACTCGCGCCGGAAGAGGAGGATGAGGGGCAGGCCGACCGGAGCGCCGAGCAGCAGGAGGTTCAGGACGCCGAGCAGGTGGTCGAGGTCGAGGATCGCGTAGCGGGTCGTCAGGTTCTCCGGCCCGCGGAGGAGCGGCAGGATCGGCCCCTGCTCCAGGAAGCCGAGGAAGCTGCCGAACCGCTCTGGTCCCTCCGCCGCCGCGCCGGTCCCGTCGAATACGCGCAGGGCGAGGACGACGGCCGCCACGGGCAGGAGGAAGAGCAGCCCGCGGCCGGCGGCCCGGAAGAGGCGTGCACGTCCCCCGGGTTCGAGGAAGAGGAGCGTCGGCAGCAGGAGTCCCGCCGCGCCGTGGAGGCCGAAGGCCGCTCCGAGGACGAGGGGGGCGGCGATCCCGCGGTCCTTGCCGTTCACGCGGCGCGCGCCGAGCCAGAGGTAGCAGGTCATCGCCGCCGCCGGCGCGGCGTAGACCTCGACGCGCCCGAAGAAGAGCAAAGCCGTGCCGCAGGACAGGAGCAGGGCGAGCAGTCCCGCGCGGCCACCGGAGTCCCGGCCGCACTCCTTCGCGAGTCCGGCGGCGAAGCCCGCGAAGCACGCGCCGGAGAGGACGGAGAGCGCCGTGATCGCCCGGAGGGGTTCGAGGCCCGAAAGCCGGACGAGGGCGAGCGTCAGCCAGTCCGTGAGGGCGTTGCTCGGGTAGATCTCCCCGATCGCCGCCCGGTGGAGCACGGCGCCGGCGTCGCCGGAGAGGCGGCGGGCCGGGAGGAGGAGGCAGACCGCGGCGAAACCCGCCACGAGCAGGGGGAGGCGGAGGCCGGAGGGGATGGGTCGCACCGCCGCCGTGGATCGCCGGACGACGGCCTCCGCCAGGCCCGGACGGAAGAGGAAGGCGAGGGTCAGCAGGAGACCGAGGCCCGCCGCGGGCAGGGCGACGGGGGCGGGCAGGTCGAAGGCGAACGCGGGATCGAGATCCGGACCGCCGAGATGCCTTCCCACGGCGACGAGCAGGAAGGTGGGCACCGCGAAGAGGAGGATCCCTCGGTCTCGCATCGGTCTCCCGTCCGGTGCCGCCCCGGTCCGACGGCGCCGTGGCCATTCTGGCCCAAACCCCGGCGCGCCGAAAGCCCTTCCGGTCCGAGCGTGAGCAGTAATCCCCCGCGAGCCGCGCCGGGGTCAGCCGCGAGTGGCGCCAGGAGCGACGAGGAGTCGACCTTACGGAGTCGGTCGGCGACGAGGAGCGACGACGCGCCGCGAAGCGGATCACCCCGGCCCGAAGGGTTGTCGGCCCCG
>JALOQY010000263.1 GCA_025459285.1 Planctomycetota bacterium
GGTGACGAAGCTCGAGGACGACGTCGAGCCGGTGGAGGACGCGGTGGCATAGGCCCCGCGCCGTGAGCCGGTCTCTCCGGCCGCTCCCCGATCCGCCAGACGGCCCGGGGAGCGGCCCTGTTTCCGGGGGATCGTCGTGAAACGGGACTACTACGAGATCCTTTCGGTCGCACGGGACGCTTCGATCCCGGACATCAAGTCCGCCTACCGGCGCGAGGCGCTCAAGCACCACCCCGACCGGAACCCCGGTGACAAGGACTCCGAGAAGCGCTTCAAGGAGGCGGCGGAGGCCTACGAGGTCCTGTCCGATCCCGAGAAGCGGAAGATCTACGACCGGTACGGCCACCAGGGGCTCACCGGGGCGCGGGCGCCGCAGGGTTACTCCAGCGTCGAGGACATCCTCTCGGCGTTCGGGGACGTCTTCGGGGGTGGGTCGCTCTTCGGGGAGTTCTTCGGGTTCTCCGGGGGATCGGGCGGCGGTCCGCGCCGGGGTTCCTCTCTGCGCTGCGAGGTCCGCCTCTCCTTCGCCGAGATGGCGAAGGGGGCGACGAAGACGCTGTCGCTCCGCCGCCCCGAGACCTGCGAGACCTGCCACGGTACCGGGGCGCGGCCTGGCACCTCGTCTCGAACCTGCTCCTACTGCCACGGCCGCGGGGTGATCCAGCAGCGGCAGGGCTTCTTCGCCCTCCAGACCGCGTGTCCGCGGTGCGAGGGCGAGGGGACGGTGCTCGATACCCCGTGCGCCGACTGCGGCGGCGCGGGGCGGGTACCGCGCTCCCGCGACATCGAGGTGAAGATCCCCGCCGGCATCGAGGACGGCATGCAGATCCGCCTTTCCGGCGAGGGGGAGGCCGGGGAGCGGGGCGCGACGCCCGGGGACCTCTACTGCGAGGTGCGCGTGGGGCGGCACCCGCTCTTCAGCCGCGACGGGAACGATCTCCTGTGCGAGGTGCCGATCACCTTCGCCCAGGCTTCCCTCGGCGCGGAGATCGATATCCCGGGGATCGACGGCCGGGAGCGGCTTTCCGTTCCGCGGGGAACGCAGTCGGGTTCGGTACTGCGTTTGCTCGGGAAGGGGCTGCCGGACGTACGCGGTCGGACGACGGGCGACCTGCTGGCCCGCGTCGTCGTGGAAACGCCGAAGAGGCTTTCAAAACGACAGGAGGAGTTGCTCCGGGAATTCGCGGAGACGGAAGAGTCGTCCGTGAGCCCGGGGCGCAAGGGGTTCTTCGAGAAGCTGAAGGAGTTGTTCGGAACGAATGACTGACCACGAGAGAGCACCCGAGACTCCACTCCCGCCACCGCAGGCCGAGGCCCCGCCCGCGGACTCCCCCGACGTGCTGAAGGAGGAGAACGCGAAGCTCGCCGATCGCCTCCTCCGGCTCCAGGCGGAGTTCGACAACTACCGCAAGCGGAGCACGAAGGAGAGGGCGGAGTGGACCGACCGGGCGATCGAGGGGCTGATCCTCGATGTCCTGCCGGTCCTCGACGCGTTCGATCGGGCGATCCGGAGCGTCGAGCAGGGCGCCGACCCCGCCACCGTGGCCGAGGGGATCCGGCTGACCCGGCGCCTGCTCGATGGGGCGCTGGCGGCCAGGGGGCTCGCACCCGTGGAGGCGGTGGGCAAGCCCTTCGACGCCTCGCTCCACGAGGCGTTCGCGAGCCAACCGGCGACGGAGGGCGCCCCCCCGGGCACCGTGGTGGCCGAGATCCTCAGGGGTTACCGGCTGGGGGAGCGTACGATCCGTCCTTCCCGCACGATCGTGACGGTGGCCGCCGCGGCGCCGCCCGCCGTGGACCCGGCCCCGGAGGAAGAGTGATGCCCACTTACGAGTACGTATGCCAGGCCTGCAGCCACGAACTGGAGATGTTCCAGAGGATGTCCGACGGCGCGATCCGCAAGTGCCCGGCCTGTGGGAAGCTGAAACTCCGGCGCAAACTCGGCATGGGAGCGGGTATCATCTTCAAGGGCAGCGGCTTCTACGAGACCGACTACAAGCGGAAGTCGGGCGGGAACGGAACGTCCGGCGGATGCGCGGCGAAGACGGCGACGGAGTCCACTTCGACGAAGTCGGAGAGTCCGGCCGCCGAGACGAAGATGCCGGCGAAGAAGGACAGCGAGGGTGGCAAGGCCTGAGACGGCGGACGTCCTGCGGTGTCCCCGCTGCGGAGCCGATGTGCCGCGGCCGGGTGGTCCCGCTCCGATGACGGGTTCCGGGTTCCCGTTCTGCAGCCAGCGATGCCGGATGGCCGACCTCGACCGCTGGTTCACCGAGGACTACCGACTGCCGGTGACGGACGAACCGGGCGGAGACGAATGAGAACGGCTCTCACCGATTTCGGGATCCTCGGGGCGGCCGCGCGGTCATCGGGATCCCGGAGCGCGCGGGCGATCTGCGCCGCGGCCCTCCTCCTCATGGGCAGCCTCCTCTTCGTGCTTCGCGCGTGTTTCCCGCCGCAGCCCGAGTGCCCGATCGGCTTCCTTCTGGCGGCGTCGGGCGCCCTCTGGCTCATCTGGCATGCCGTGGGAACGGCGATCACCCACCATACGGTGCTCGGACTGACCGGGGAGAGTCCCGGCCTGGGGGAGACCTTCGCGGCCGGCTTCGTGCGGCTGCCGCGCGTCATCTCGGTGCCGATCTTCGTGCTGTCCGGGACGGCTCTCCTCGCGGCACTCCCGGCCGGGCTCCTCCAGGTGGTTCGGATTCCGGTGGTGGGGTGGCCGCTCGCCGTCGTCCTTCTCCCCGTGGTCCTCCTCCTCTTCGGGGGGGCGGTCTCGATCCTCCTCCGGGCGCTCCTCACTGGCCATCTGGCCGCGGTGGCGGCGGTGATCGAGGGGGAAGGGGGCTTCGTCGCCCTGACGAGGAGCTTCGCGTACCTGCGACGGAACCCGATCCGGGTCCTCCTCCTCCGCATCGCGGGACCCCTCATCGCGCTGCTGCTCTCCCTGCCGCGCCTCGTCGTCCAGCTGCTCGCGGCCGGAGCGGCGTACGGGGTCCTCTCCCTGACTGCGCCGGCGGCGACCGCCAGACTCCAGCCGATCTTCCTCGGGCTCTTCGGCGCCGGGTCGCCCCCGGCCTCGTTCGCGGCCTTCGCCGTCGTCCTGGTGTCGCTCCTCCTCGCCGCCTGGGTCGCGGGCGGACTGCTCGCGGCGGTGTTCGGTGTCCGGGCCGGGCAGTACCTGCTCTTCAGGCGCCGCCTCGACGGTGTCGAGCACGACGCGCTCCTGCCCGCGAGACCGCGCGAGAAGACCCTCGAGGAGCTCGGAGCGGAGCTGATCGAGAGCCTCGACGCTCCGGTCGACGGGCCTCGGCCATGATCCCTGTCGTCGCCATCATCGGCCGGCCGAACACCGGCAAGTCCACGCTCTTCAACGTGCTGGTGGGGAAGAAGATCTCCATCGTGGACGAGATCGCCGGCGTGACCCGGGACCGCGTGACGGCGCTGGTGACGTGGAACGAGCGGGTCTTCGAGCTGATGGACACCGGCGGTATCGGCATGGTGGACGTGGCGGACATCGCGGAACACGTGGAGAAGCAGATCGAGACGGCCCTCCACGTGGCCGACGTGGTCGTCTTCCTCACCGACGTGCGGGACGGCGTGCTGCCTCTCGATCGCCGGGTGGCGGGCGAACTCCGGAAGCTCGGGCGACCCGTGATCCTCGCCGCGAACAAGGCGGAGACGGTGGCGCTGGAGGCGGCGGCGCTCGACTTCCACGCCCTGGGTTTCGGAGAGCCGATCGCGATCTCCGCGCAGAACCGGATCAACACGACGGTTCTCCTCGATGCGATCGTTTCGGGATTGCCCGTCCGGACCGTCCCCGAGGAGACCGAATCCGGGCCGCGGGTTGCCATCATCGGCCGCCGGAACTCGGGGAAGTCCACCTTCCTGAACGCCGTGGTCGGACAGGAGCGCGTGATCGTCTCCGAGCAGCCGGGCACGACCCGTGACTCCGTGGACGTCCGAGTGCGGGTCGAGGACCGGGTCCTGACCCTCATCGACACGGCGGGGGTGCAGCGCCGGTCGAGCGCCGCGGGGTCGCTCGACTACCTGGCGCAGCACCGGACGGAGCGGTCGATGCGGCGCGCGCAGGCCGTGCTGCTCCTCATCGACGCCACCGAGGAGGTGGGGGAACTCGACAAGAAGGCCGCCGACTACAGCCTCGAGCACGGCAAGCCCACCGTGCTGGTGGTGAACAAGTGGGACCTGGCGGGGGACCGGGCCACGACGTCGCAGTACGAGCGATACCTGCGAGAGCGCCTGCCGATGCTCAACTTCTCGCCGATCGTCTTCGCCTCGGCGAAGACCGGCGAGCAGGTGCTCTCCTGCCTCCGGCTGGTGGATGATCTCCTCCGCCAGTCGCGGGAGCGCGTGGGGACGGGGGAGCTGAACCGCGTGCTCCGGGAGGCCCTGGAGACGCGGTCCCCGCGGACGAAGTCGAAGGTGGCGAAGCTGTTCTACGCCTCGCAGGTCGGGGTGGAGCCGCCGGCGTTCGTCCTGTTCGTGAACGATCCGGACCTCTTCGATCCCGCCTACCGTCGCTTCCTCGAAAGCCGCCTGCGGCACGCCTTCCCCTTCCCCGAGGTCCCGATCCACCTCCGGCTCCGCGGCCGCAAGGGGGATTGAGCCCGCCAGGCAGCCTGTCGGGGTGAAGGGCCGCACCGCAGAGTTCGTCCTTGGCCCCGACAGGCTGCCAGCGGTTCAGCGCGCCGCGCGGAGGAGGGCCAGGAGGTCCTCCGGCCGGGCGAGGAGGGTGCGGGCGCCGGAGGCGGAGAGCTCTGCCGCGCCGCGGAACCCCCAGAGGGCGCCGGCTTGGTACATGCCGGCGGCCGTCGCCGTCCGCATGTCGGTGTTCGTGTCGCCGAGGTAGAGGATCTCCGCCGGGACCACCGCCATGTGGGCGGCGAGCGCGAGGGCGCCCGCGGGATCCGGCTTCACGGGCTCCCCGGGCCGCGCGCCGCGGACCGCCGTGAACGGGTGGTGGGGAAAGAACCTGCGGACCGCGAGGACCGTGAAGTCCTCCGGCTTGTTCGAGAGCACCGCCGAGGGGACGTCGAGCCCCGCGAGCATCTCCTCTATCCCGGGGTAGGGCCGCGTGCGCGCGTCCCACCGGCGGGCGTACTCCTCGCGCATCGCCGCGACGCCGAGGCGGACCACCTCCTCGTCGCCCCGGCGGTCCCCCGGCAGCGCGCGCCGCATCAGGTTCGCGACGCCGTCCCCGACCATCGTCTTGTAGGCGTCCTCCGGATGGCCGGGAAGACCGAAACGGGCCAGGACGGCGTTCACGGAATCCGCGAGGTCCCCGATCGTGTCGAGGAGTGTCCCGTCGAGGTCGAAGATCACGGCGCGAAAGACCATGCGGCGAGTCTACTCCTCCCGCCGCCCGCCGGCATAAGCCTTCGGTCAGGCGACGGTATGCCGGCCTGCCGACCGGTTGACAGGGCGGCGCCGCGGGCCGACAATCGGGGGGTGTGCCCGGGCGCGCGGGAGGTGGACGATGCGACGGATTCCGGCCGGTGTTCTCCCCGCGGCGGTGCTGCTCGCGGACCGGGCGGCCTGGTCGAAGCCGCTCGACTCGGAGAGCTGGGGCGCGGCGCGAGAGGTGGGAGGGGCCGGCTTCGCGCACTCCGGCACGCTCAGTCTCCGAGCTGCTCCAGCAGGTTCCAGGCGGCGACCTTGTAGACGCGGGAGAGCGTGGGGTAGTTCATCACCTGGCGGATGAAGACCGTGTAGCTCGCCTCGAAGGTGATGGCGAGCTGCGCCAGGTGGATCAGCTCCGTGGCGTCCATGCCGATCATGTGGGCGGCGACGAGGCGGCGGGTCTCACGGTCCACGATGAGCTTCAGGAGCCCGGAGCGGTCCCCGAGGATCTGCCCGCGGGCGGTATCCTCGTACCGGCCGATGCCGGCGACGACGTCGAGGCCCTGCTCCCGGCCCTTCGCCTCCGTGGGGCCCACCATGGAGATCTCGGGCACGGTCCACACGCCGAAGGGCAGGAGGTCTTCCACTGGCCGGCACGGCACTTCGAGCGCGCGGCACGCCGCCACCCGGCCCTGCTCCTGGCTCACGCTGGCGAGCGACGGGTAGCCGATGACGTCCCCGGCGGCGTAGATGTGGGGAACCGCCGTGCGGAAGTCCGAGTCCACGGCGAGACAGCCGTGGGAGTCGGGGTCGAGCCCGGCTTTCGCGAGGTCGAGGCCGGCCGTGGATCCCCGGCGGCCGGCGCAGTAGAGGACGGCGCCGAACTCCTCCGTGGAGCCGTCGGAGAACGAGAGCCGGACACCCTCCCCGAGGAGTTCGTAGCGCGCGACCGTCACCCCGGTCCGGAGGCAGACGCCCCGCGCGGCGAGGGTCTTCTCGAGCTTCGCGATGATGTCGTCGTCCACGAAGGGCATGAGGTGCGAGCCGCGGTGGATCAGCGTGATGTCCGTCGAGAGGAGGGAGAAGAAGGCCGCGTACTCCGAACCGATGACGCCGCCGCCCACGACCGCGAGGGTCTTCGGCATCCGTGGGAGCTTGAGGATCTGGTCGCTGTCGAAGATCCGCATCCCGTCGAACGGGATCCCCTCGGGCCGGAAGGGCTCGGAGCCCGCCGCGATGAGGATCTTCTCGCCGTACACGTCCGTTTCGCCCTCGTTGCACTCGACCCGGACGCGATTCGCGTCGAGGAACCGTGCCTCGCCGGTGAGCGCGTCGACGCCGCG